>JAYVME010000428.1:0-3381 GCA_043759115.1 Betaproteobacteria bacterium
ACCCGCCACAACTCAGAGAAAGTTTGCCTCTTGTCGGCACAGAGGTTGATGACTCCGTTGCTGATAACGACGTCGGCCCAGCCGTCCTGAACCGGAATCTGTTCCAGAAGTCCCTCGCGAAACTCGACCTGCTTGAGACCCATGAGGACGGCCGTCGCGCGGGACTTTTCCAGCATTTCCGCGAGCATGTCAATGCCGACGACTTTGCCCTGTGGACCCACCTGGTGCGCGGCGACAAAGCAGTCAAAGCCCCCACCTGATCCGGCGTCGACAACTTTTTCTCCGGGGTCGAGGACTCGGAGCGAGAACGGGTTCGCCACCCCGGCAAACGACTCGACAGCCGCATCCGGCATCGAGTCGACCAGCGATGAGTCATAGCCGAGGCGTCGGGCGAGCGGCCTGCCCGTGTGGAAGTGATGCTCTCCGTTGGGATTGCGGGCCACGTCCCGATACTTGTTCTTGACCTCCTCGCGGAGGGCAACTGGATCAACTGGCAATTCAGTGTTCATCGATAGATCCTCCATTAGAGTGACGGCTGTCGTGTAGCGGAGCAAGCGAATTAGCCGTCGAAAGTTACTTTCCCATGAAACGCCATTTTTGGAAAGACCCTGGCGAGCCCGTCTCGGTCGCGCGCGAACGTTTGAATCTCGCGCGCGTAACCCGCGTAGCGGAGCACGGTTAGAAAGCACATTTACTTCCAAAATGGCGCCGTAGCCAAGAACCCTTGAGCGGTTTTTCGAGTCTCTGCCCCCGCACGAAAGGATTTCGAACGATGTTTGATAAACAGAGGATGGAGCACCTCCCGCTTATATCCTGCCGGGAATCGAAACGTTACGCATCACGGCACATTAAAAATTCATGTTATCCGGATATGACAATGAATAGTTTATTCTACGCTTGCCATCGTGCCGTCGGCCGCCGAGGAGAAAGTCGTCACGCTGACGCGGCCAGAAACAACCGCCACTCACCTTCCACGCCTTTCAGCGCATGCATCCCGCGATCGTGGAACTGCAGACCCGAACCGGCGACGAGATCCCTGACCGTGCTCGACACCAGCACCTCGCCCGCCGCCGCGCGCGACGCCACGCGCGCGCCGATGTGAACGGCGATGCCACCGACTTTTTCGCCGAGGATCTCGACCTCGCCGGTATGCAGCCCCGCGCGTATATCGATGCCGAGCGATTTGGCGTTCTCGCCGATGGCCTGTGCGCAGCGCACCGCGCGCGCCGGCCCGTCGAATGTGGCGAACATCCCGTCGCCCGACGTATCGATCTCACGCCCTCGAAACCGTTCGAGCTGCCGGCGCGCGAACACGTAGTAATTCTCCAGCAGCTCGCACCACTTGCGGTCGCCGAGCTGCGCCGCCTTCTCGGTCGAGCCGACGATATCGGTGAACAATACGGTCGAGACGACGCGGTCCAGATCCGCGGCGTGGCGCGAACCGGTGAGGAACTCTTCCACTTCGTCAACAATCGCGTCATTGTCGCCGACTCCGATAGTGTGGTCGATACCGGGGAACTCGACCAGTTTTGCCCGCGGAATGTGCGCGGCAAGGTAGCGCGCATTTCCGACGCTGATAACGCGTTCGCCGGTCCGGTGCAGGATCAGCGCGGGGACGGTGACTGAGGGAAGAATGTGTCGTACATCGATTTCGCGGTTCATTTGCATTACTGCCCGCGCGGCGCCGGGGCTCGCCGACGCGCGAAAATTAGCCGCCATGCGATCAACCAGGCGTGGATCGTCCGCGATACTTGGTGCCCACAGATTGGCATCAACGCCCTGCGCCGTACCCCAGTGCTTCTCGACGTTTTCAAAAAACGCGTTGTACTTGTCGTCGGTCCACCCGTACGGGTAATCCGGCGCCCACGATCGTCTCGCGTAGGTGCCGTACAAAATAATCGCGGCAGTGCGTTGCGGATAGGTGGCGGCGAACAGGATCGACATCGGTCCGCCTTCGGAAACGCCCATGAGCGCGGCGCGCTTCGACCCGACTGCGTCCATGATCGCCTGCACGTCGCTCATGCGCTGTTCGAGCGTGAATATCTGCGAGCTGCGGTCCGACAGCCCGGTGCCGCGCTTGTCGAAGAGGATCAATCGCGAGAAGGAAGCGAGGCGGCGAAAGAAACCGGCGCGCGCCGGTGAGTCCCAGTTTGCCTCGACATTCGACACGAATCCGGGAACGAAAACAATATCGAGCGGGCCGTCGCCGATGACCTGGTAGGCGATGTGCACATCGCCGCTTTTGACGTAACGGGTTTCAGGCAGGCCGGTCATGTATCACATTCTGCCTCAATTCGACCGGCATGCCGTCACGGGTCAAAAACGACAAAGGCCGCGTAGATTTCTCTCCGAGGCCCTTTTTCTGACTTACTGAAGGACGTTGTTTCCTCCGCGTCCCTTGCGTACCCCTCAAGCGGATATTGAAAAGAATCCTTCGCGTACCCCTCAAGGGGGTATTGAAAAGAATCCTTCGCGGTTCAAGATTTTTTGCTTCGGCTCAAATCCTTTGTAGTCGCACTACTCATTGAGATGCAGCCGGCTACGCAAACAACTCGGCGCGCTTGAGCAGTTCCGCGAGTCCCGGCTCGGCGGGATTGCGCGGCTTGCCGGGATGGATGATAGAGACCTGGCAACTCTCCGCGGCTTCGACCATTTGCGCGTAGGTGCCGGCGTCGGGATTGGCAATGTAGGCCTGCTTGTCCTCGTTGTAGGCGAACATCTTGTCGTTCAACTGCGTGCACTCGTTGCAGGTCGTGCAGCGCGGCGTTTCGATGTAGGCCTCGTCCGGGGACTTCTTTTCTTCCGGCTCGACAGCCGCTGCGGGCGCCGCGGGAGCAGCCGCTCTGGCCGCCGCTGTTGGCGCTACGGCCTTTGCTTCCGGTGCGCGCGCCACTGCTTCGCTCTTCGCGTGTTCTTCCCAGCTCTTCTTTTCTTTCGCGAGCAGCCGTTCGGCGTGCGAATTGTGGATGCCGCCGAGCTCCTGCAGGCTGTGCCACGATTCGCGGCAACGCAGCGCAGCGCGCATCAGCCGGTCGTCGACGATGGCGCGGCAGAGGTTATTGTCGCGATCCACGAGCGTGACGAACGGGATCTTGTCGGGCGCGCTCTTCGCTTCAAGGGCCAAATACTCGCCGGCCGGCATCATGCTGGCGTTCCACTTCGCGCGCGGGACGCGCGCAAAGTGTTTGGCATAGCGCCGGTCGCAGGCGACGAAGTCGACGAATGTAAAGCCGGCTTCGAGGCATACGCGCTGATGATTGTGATCCTCGTAGGTGAAGTTCTGCACCGGCCAGTCGGCTTCGACCTGGGAATTCGCCTCGAGATAAAAGCGCGACGCCCAATTCGGGCCCGCGGACGGGTCGTAGCCGTACGCCGGGAAAG
>JAYVME010000429.1:0-3380 GCA_043759115.1 Betaproteobacteria bacterium
CCAGCCCGGATGAAGTAGCTGCCTTCGAGCGAAAGAGTTTCTTTCGAAAAAAAATATCGACTTTGTCGCGATCGATGTACAGAACGATCCGGCGGGACGCGAGAAGCTGCTCGCGTTCGGCGTGCGCAACGTGCCGGTGGTCGCCCGCGGCGACCAGTTCGTATTCGGGCAGAATCTCGAGGACGTCGCGGAGTTTGTCGGTTTGCAGGGCACCGGCCACACGCCGCTGCCGCCGGAGCAGCTGATCGGCAAATGGCTCACCGTGCTGCGCGCGGCGCAACGCCTCATCCGCCAGATGCCTGACGAGCGTCTCGACGAACTCGTTATCCAGAACCGCCAGCGCTCGATCCGCCTGATGGGCCACCATGTGTTCCGCATCGGCGAGGCCTATCTCGAAACGGCGGTCGATGGCGTCGAATATGCAGTGCAGCTCGCCAACGTTCCGCCCAAAGACGGCACGTTCACCACCGGCGAGGAAATCGCGCTCTATGGAGACACCGTGATTGCACGCATCGAGAAATGGTGGAATGGCCTCGCCGATAAATCGTGTCAGCAGAAAGTAAAAACCTTTTTCGGCATGCAACCGATCCACATGCTCTATGAGCGCTCGACCTGGCACTCGGCGCAGCACACGCGCCAGTTGGCCGCCGTGCTCGAACGCTTCGGCATCCAGCCGAACGGCCCGCTCAGCGCGGACGACCTCGCTGGCCTGCCGCTGCCGGAAAGATTGTGGGAATAGCGGTCCGAAGCGCGGAACAGGGACCCCTTGGGGATGTGACCGCTGAGGGACGCCGGGCAGCCGACCACACAGCAATCGATATTCGTGATGCCGGTGCCGAGGCTGCGAGCGTTGCGCGCTGATCGCCGGCGCCTTCCCACACTTTCCCTGTTGTAACTTGCACGCAGCACCCCTGAAACCGCGCCTCATCGGCGATGCCACGCTACGATTTTGATCTTTTCACCATCGGCGCCGGCTCCGGCGGCGTGCGCGCCAGCCGCATAGCCGCCGGCTTCGGTGCGCGCGTCGCGGTGGCGGAAGAACGCTATCTGGGCGGCACCTGCGTCAATGTCGGCTGCATTCCCAAAAAACTCTACAGCTACGCCGCGCACTACGCCGAGGATTTTGAGCAGGCCGCGGGGTTCGGCTGGACGCGCGCCGCGGCGAACTTCGACCTGACGCGGTTGCGCGCGAACAAGAATCAGGAGATTCAGCGACTCAACGGGATTTACCGGCGGCTGCTTGAAATGGCCGAGGTCACCATCCTCGAAATGCGGGCAACGCTCATCGATGCGCACACGGTTGAGGCGGGCGGCAAGCGTTATACCGCGGGCCATGTGCTGGTGGCCACCGGCGGCTGGCCGGTGAAGCCCGCCATTCCCGGCGCGGAACTCGCGATCACTTCGAACGAAGCGTTTTTTCTCGACACACTGCCGCGGCGCGTCGTAGTGGTCGGCGGCGGCTACATTGCGCTCGAATTCGCCTCCATCTTCAACGGCATGGGCGCCGACACCACGCTCATCTATCGCGGCGCCCATATCCTGCGCACGTTCGACCGCGAACTGGGCGGCGTGCTCGTCGAGGAAATGCAGAAAAAAGGCGTTGTGGTAAGGCTCAACACAAACATCGCGACAATTTCGCGCAGCAGCAGCGACCCCGCCGGCGGCCTCTCGGCAACGCTCGCCGATGGCGCCACGCTGGCAACCGATTGCATCCTGTATGCGACCGGCCGCGCGCCAAACACGCGCGATCTCGGCCTGGAGGCGGCGGGCGTCAAGCTCAATGATAAGGGCGCCATCGAGGTCGACGCCTATTCGCAAAGCGCGGTGCCCTCGGTTTACGCCATTGGTGATGTTACCGACCGCGTCAATCTGACCCCGGTCGCCACCGCGGAAGGCATGGCGGTAGCCAACACGCTCTTCAACAACCGCCCGACCGCGCTCGATTACGACAACATCCCGACCGCGATATTTGCCCATCCGAATGCCGCGACAGTGGGTTTAAGCGAGGAAAAAGCGCGCGCTCAATATGGCGAAATCGACGTTTACGCGGCGCGCTTCCGTCCGCTCAAGCACACGCTCTCAGGCAGCAACGAGCAGATGTTCATGAAACTCGTCGTCGACCATGCCTCAAACCGCGTCGTCGGCGCGCACATGATAGGCGCCGACGCGGGAGAAATCATTCAGGGCATCGCGATCGCGATCAAATGCGGCGCGACCAAGGCGCAGTTCGACGCGACCATCGGCATCCACCCGACCGCCGCCGAGGAGTTCGTCACCATGCGGGAACCCCGCAAACCTGGCTAGAAGTGGTCTCGAAAATACAACACCGAAAAGCAACCGCCGATGAACGCCGATACATTTTCGACGGTCCGGCCTTCGTGAGATCTAGTATCTATCTGCGTTCATCCGCGTTTATCGGCGGTTCCGCACTATTTTTGAGGCCGCTTCTAGCAAGAGTCCATAACATAATGAAACACGTGTGCGTTGCAGCAAGCGGGTTCGCGGATGGCATAGCCGGCGCAAACTGCGCTAAACTACGCCTCCCATTCCCCATGTAACTGGCGCCGTGCGCGCCGAGCCTGCTCATGTCGACGCATTCCGCTTCATTCACCGCAACCCGTTGCGCGTACCTGCGGCCATGTTGAATTCCGCCGCCGCGCGTCGCGCGTTGCCCTCGGTCGACCGGCTGCTCAATCTCGCCGCGGTCGGCGATCTCATTGCGGCATTCGGCCGCCCGCTCGTAGTCGAAGCCCTGCGCGCGGCGCTCGCCGCGCAACGCGACCGCTTGGCGCAGGAACCCGCCGCCGTAGCGAGTGATGAGGACACGCTTGCCGCGCAATGCGCGGCGAACCTCAAAGCGTTGATGCAGCCGTCGCTGCGTCCTGTTTTCAATCTCACCGGCACGGTGCTGCACACCAATCTCGGACGCGCGCTCTATCCGCAGGTCGCCGCCGACGCTGCCGCCGCGGCGATGACGCGCGCGGTCAATCTCGAATTCGATCTCGGCGGCGGCGCGCGCGGGGAGCGCGACAGTCACGTCGAGGCCTGGCTGCAACGCCTGACCGGCGCCGAAGCCGCGGTCGTCGTCAATAACAACGCGGCGGCGGTCTACCTGGTGTTAAATTCGCTCGCGCCGAAGAAGGAAGTGATAGTGTCGCGCGGCGAGCTCGTCGAAATCGGCGGCGCGTTACGCATTCCCGACATCATGGCGCGCGCGGGTTGCAAGCTGAAAGAGGTCGGCACCACCAACCGCACCCACGCGCGCGATTACGAAGAGGCCATCGGCGCGCGCACCGCGGCGATCATGAAAGTGCACGCGAGCAATTACGCGATCCAGGGCTTCACCGCCAGCGTGCCTGAAACCGAGCTCGCCGCGATTG
>JAYVME010000430.1:0-3370 GCA_043759115.1 Betaproteobacteria bacterium
ATTCCGCCATCGTACGCATCCACGACAGGGAGGATTTGTTTCGCGAAGCGTGCCGGATCGCGGTCGAGCACGGCGGTTTCAAATTGGCGTGGATCGGCATGCACGACAAACAACTGATCGAAGTCAGGCCTTGGGTCTGGGCTGGACACCATGATGGATTCCTCTCCGAGATTCGTCTTTCCACACAACCCGGCGTGACGGAAAAATTCGGCGTTGTCGGTCGCGCCATCCGCGACAAAAAGCCGGTTGTCGTTAACGACATCGCCAACGACCCCCGCATGTTGCGCGTGAAGGAGTCTCTGCAGCGCGGCTTTCGGGCCATCGTCGGTCTGCCTTTGCTGGTCGAGGGAGAGGCAACAGGCGTGCTCGTGCTGTATGCGGCGGAAACCGGGGTTTTTGACCAGGAAGAGATGAAGCTCCTTACCGAGCTCGCCGGCGATATTTCTTTTGCTCTTGAATACATCGGCAAAAAGGAGCGGCTCGATTACTTCGCGTATTACGATCCGCTCACCGCGCTGCCGAACCGCACGCTGTTCTGCGACCGTGTCAATCAGTTCGTACAGTCGCATACCGAGCGCGAACAACGAATGGCGGTGGCGGCGCTGGACGTGGACAGGTTTGCGTTCGTCAACGACTCGCTGGGCCGGCAAGCCGGCGACGCGCTGCTCCGGCTCACCGCGGAGCGCTTGCAGGACGCGATCGGAAACGCCGGCGGGCTGGCCCGCATCGGCGGCCATACCTTTGCCGTCAGTCTTCCGGAAGTCGCGGACGCGGCCGGCATCGCGCATATTCTGGACCAGAAAATTTTTAACGCCTTGGGCCGGCCGTTCACGCTGGAGGGCCAGGAGTTCAGGCTCTCGTTCAAGTGCGGTATCGCGCTGTTCCCCGGCGATGGCGCCGATGCGGAAACGCTGCTCAAAAACGCCGCGGCCGCGCTGAACAAGGCAAAAGACTCGGGCGACAGGTATCTGTTTTACGCGCCGCAGATGAACGCCAGGGTTGCGGAAATATTGAGCCTCGAAAACAAGCTGCGCATCGCCATTGTGGATGAGCAGTTCGTGCTGCACTACCAGCCGATAGTCGATCTCGCCACCAATCGCATCACCGGGCTCGAGGCGCTGATCCGCTGGCACAGTCCTGAACTGGGGCTGGTGCCGCCGTACCAATTCATCCCGATACTCGAAGAGACCGGGATGATCCTCGAAGTCGGCATGTGGGTGCTGCGGCAGGCAGTCGCGGACCAGCGGCGCTGGCGGGACAAAGGTCTTATTCCGCCGCGCGTGGCGGTAAACATTTCCTCGCTCCAGTTGCGGCAGCAGGGATTCGTTGACGAAGTATTGAAGGTGATCGCGCAAGACCAAGACAGCCCGCCGGCGATCGACTTCGAGATCACCGAAAGTGTGATTATGGAAGATATAGAGCAATACATTCCGCAGCTCAAAGCGATCAAGGCGATGGGGATCGGCATCGAGATCGACGATTTTGGCACCGGCTATTCGTCGCTCAGCTACATCGCCAAGCTGCCCGTTACCGCGCTGAAAATAGACCGTTCATTCATCAATGAGATGATGAATGGCGATGACAGCGTGACGATCGTATCGACCATCATCTCGCTCGCGCATGCGCTTAATCTCAGCGTGGTGGCGGAAGGCGTGGAAACTCAGAAGCAGCGCGATCTGCTCAGGCTGCTCAAATGCGACGCGATGCAGGGGTATCTGTTCAGCAAGCCGCGCCCCGCCGAGGAAATCGAAGCGCTGATCGGGGCTTAGGTTGGGCCGGCGGCCCGCTGCGTTTCAGACCGGCAAAGCGGTGCTGCGCCGGCGGCGACTACGGATGGGTTGTTGCTGAAGACGATCCGGCGAAGGGTGTTGCGGCGTTACAGCGCACGGCCTCGAAGCGATACCTGCCCGGCGTGGTCTGGCGGACCAGATAATCGAACGCGTCCTGCTCGGTCTCGAAGCGCATCGCGTGTCCCGTTGAGACGGTGCACAAACGCCCCGCCTCGCTGATGGCGATGCCGTCCTTGATTCCAGCGTCACCGGTGGTCGTGCCTGGGCTGCCGGCGATGCGCAGCTCATACCATTGCACCATCGTCATCGTCCCTCCCCTTAAGAACCGGCCGTGATTTTCGGATGGCACAGACTCTAGCATGGAGTCGGTGAGATTTGTCACTAATTTGCATCCTATCTGAGCGAGATCAGGTGTCGCCGCGGAGCGGCTGCCGCGACTTGACCAGAACCGCGGCGAAAAATCCGTCGCAGCCATGGCGATGCGGATACAGTTGCAGGTAGTCGCCGGTATCGAGCGCGATATGCTGCTGCTTCAATATGTTGTTCGCGGGCATTAGCGTGAAGTGCGAATGACGGGCGAGGAAAGCGGCGACAACGTCCTGGTTTTCCGCGCGCAGGAAGCTGCATGTCGCATAGACCAGCCGTCCGCCCGGTTTGACCAGCGCCGCGGCGGCCGTGAGTATCCGGCCCTGTTTGGCCGTGAGCTCAACGATGCCCGCTGCGTTCTGCCGCCATTTGAGATCGGGATTGCGGCGCAGCGTGCCGAAGCCGCTGCACGGCGCGTCGACCAGCACGCGGTCGATTTTGCCGGCGAGCCGCTTGACCTTGATGTCGTTTTCACTCACCAGCAGTTGCGGGTGCACGTTCGACAGCCCCGAGCGCTTGAGCCGCGGTTTGAGTTTGTTCAGGCGCGACGCGTTGACGTCGAACGCGTAAAGGCGGCCCTGTGACTGCATCAGCGCGCCGAGTGCCAGCGTCTTGCCGCCGGCGCCCGCGCAGAAATCGACCACCATTTCGCGTCGCTTCGGAGCGAGCAGATAGCACAGGATCTGACTGCCTTCATCCTGCACTTCGATGCGGCCGCTGGTAAAAAGCGGGTTGGTGCCGAGCGCCGGATTGCCGTCGATGCGGATGCCGAGCGGCGCGTACGGCGTCGGCTGCACGGTCAGCCCCTCGGTCGCCAGTTGCTGCATGATTTTGTCGCGCGCCGCGATCAGCGAGTTGACCCGGAGGTCGAGCGGCGCCGCTTGCTGCAACGCGCGGCCCAGCTCGAGAATTTCGTCGCCCGCCATGTCGGGCGCAAGCATTTCGACGAGCCACTGCGGGAGCTCGGCCTTCACATGCAATGGCGCATCGGTGTCGGGCCGCGCCTTCAACGCGGCGGCCCATTGCGCATCCTCATTGCCGAGCAGCGGCTCCAGCTGGCGCAGGCTCATGCCCTGGGTGCGGTTGAGGTAAGCGAGCAGCAGACGGCGCGGCGTGTCGGCGCCGCTGTGATACTCAAGTCCGATGCGCCGGCGCAGAATGCCGAATACCGTCTCCGCGATGAACTGCCGGTCGAGTTTGCCGAGTTCGGGGTG
>JAYVME010000431.1:0-3368 GCA_043759115.1 Betaproteobacteria bacterium
CCACGCGACGCCGCGTTGCTCGTCTTGCGAATACATTGAGTATTCGCTTCACCGGGCGCCTTGCCATCACCAATTCTGGCTGCAACGCACACGTGTTTCGTCATGTTAGGCACTCCTTAGCCTCCGAACATCGCGTTGCCCGCGTACTTGAAAAACCCCTGCCCCGTTTTGCGACCCAGATGACCGGCCGCGATCATGCGCTTGACCAGCGCGGGCACCGCCGCGCGCGGATCGTGCGTAGACGCATAAAGCGCCTCGGCCACCAGGAGATGCGTGTCGAGCCCGACCAGATCGAGCAATTCGAGCGGCCCCAGCGGATAGCCTAGCCCCACTTTTATTGCGCGATCAATTTCCGCGGGCGCCGCGACGCCGGCTTCGACGAGCCGGATCGCGTCGTTGTTGAACGGCACCAGGAAGTAATTCAGGATGAAACCCGGATTGTCCCGGGTCCTGACCGGCGTCTGGCCCAGCGCCTTGCAGAACGCCCATGCCGCCTCGAACGACTCGTCGCTCGTGCGTATGCCCGGCGACATCTCTATGAGTTTCATCAACTGCGCGGGCAGGCAGAAATGCATGCCAACAAAACGCTCGTCGCGACCCGAACCCGCTGCGATCTCGGTGATCGACAGCGTCGACGTGTTCGAAGCAAACAACGTGTGCGGCGGGCACGCCTTGTTCAGTTCGCCGAGCAGCCCGTGTTTGACCTTCAAATCCTCGAACACCGCTTCTATCACGATGTCGCACGCCGCCATGTCCGCGATATTGGTCGTGCCGGACAGATCACCCATGATCTTGTCGACCTGCGGCTGCGTGAGCTTTTTGCGTTCGACCGATTTCGCGAAAAATCCAGCAGTCTGCTTGCGCGCGCGGTCGAGCGCGTCCTGCCGCGTGTCGTACACGATCGTTCTAAATCCGGCGCGCGCCGCGACAATCGCAATGCCTGCGCCCATCGTGCCGCCGCCAGCCACTCCGACGGTTTTGATGGTCATCAAAATCTCCGGGGAGAGGCGTGAGGGGTGAGGCGTGAGGGGAAAAGACTGAAACCCCTTACATGCCTACAGCATCGCGCGACCTGATCGCCGGTTGATTTTTCCGCCTCACGCCTCACGCCTAACGCCTCTCGCTTTTGTGTCATTAACATCTCACCTTTTCACAAAACTCCGGCCTATTAATTGCCGATGTATCTGATTAGTACCTTCCCAGATCTGGGTGATTTTCGCATCGCGCATCAGCCGCTCGACGCGGTAGTCCTTGCAGTAACCGTAGCCGCCGTAAAGCTGAACCGCATCGGTTGCGATGCGCATGGCGAGGTCGGATGCGCGCATCTTGAGCATGGACGCTTCGATGCCGATATCGGTGGCGCCCGCGTCGACCAGGCGCGCGACATGCCACAGCCACGCCTCGCACATCGCAAGGTCGGTCGCCATGTCGGCAAGCATGAATTGTATGCCCTGAAATTCGACGATTTTGCGCCCGGACTGCTTGCGCTCGTTAATATAGCCCACCGCATCTTCGAACGCGGCGCGCGCAATGCCGAGCGCATGCGCGGCGACGCTCGGTCGCGATTTATTGAGCGATGCAAGCAGAATTTTCAAACCATCGCCGGGATTGCCAAGCAGGTTGGCGCGCGGCACGCGGCAATTGTCGAATGCGAGTGCCGCGGTGCTCGACGCGCGCAAGCCCATTTTGTCTTCTTCGCGCACAACCTTGAGACCCGGCGTGCCTTTTTCCAGCACCAGCACCGAAATCGCGCCCTTGCTGTCGGCGATTTCGCTCCACTTGCCGAACAGCATGTAGAGATCGGCATGCGCGCCGTTGGTGATGAAGGTCTTGGTGCCGTTGATGACTATCGAATCACCGTCGGGCCTGAATTCGGTTTTCATGCCAGTCGCATCCGATCCGGCTGTGGGCTCGGTGATCGTCAACGATGCAAGCCCGCCGCTGACCATCACCGGCAGCAGGCGCTTTTTCTGCTCCTCCGTTCCGAAATCGATGAGCGGCTTGACCGCGTGGAAATTCGTCGCCCAGATCACACCCGTCGACGCGCAAGCCGTCGAAATTTCGCGCACGCATTCGAGGTAGGCCGCATACGACATCTGCGCACCACCGTACGCCTCGGGAATGAACATCGCATTGAGCCCGAGCGCGTTGATCGCCTTCACGTTATCATGCGGGAATTTACCGCTGCGATCGTACTGCGCCGCGCGCGGTGCGATCCCGTCGCGCGCAAGCTTGCGCACGCTGTCGACGAGCATGCGTTCGTCGTCGCTCAGTTTGAGTGTTGCGTCGATGCGATCAAATAGGTTCATAGATAATGAGAGGCGTAAGGCGTGAGGCGTGAGGCGTAAGGCGTAAGGCGTGAGGCGAATGCGCTAACGCGCATGTCAAAGCCGTTAACAAACCGATTTTACTCCTCACCCCTTACTCCTCACGCCTCACGCCTCTCGCCTCATCGCGCACATCAGTGCGCAATCCCCTGCGCGCCGTCGATGTAGATGGTTTCACCCGACAAAAACGGAATGTCTTCGCTGAAGATTGCGGCCACCAGCTTCGCGACATCCGCGGTCTTGCCGGTCGCACCCGACGGAATGCGCTTCTTCAGGTAATCGGCGAGCGGTCCCTGCGTCATCGCCTCACGATTGAGATCGGTCACGATATAACCGGGCGCCACGTCGAGCACGCGTATGCCGCGGTTGGCCCACTCGACCGCGAGGCAGCGCGTGATCGCGCCGACCGCCGCCTTCGACGCACAGTAGGCGACATTGCGCTTGACGCCGATCTTGTCGAAGAACGAGCCGATGTTGACGATCGCCCCGCCGCCGCTTTTAACGAGATGCGGATAGGCCTCGCGGCACGCCGCAAACACCGCGGTCGCGTTCGTCGCCATGACTTTTTCATAGGTGGCCGTCGCAAGTTCGTGACTCGCGCCGTCGAGATGGATACCGGCATTGTTCACCAGCCCGTTTAATGCGCCCGCTTTTTGCGCGACCTCGGCAAATGCCGCCTTGAGACTCGCTTCGTCGGTGACATCGCATGCGACGTCCAGGAACCGCCCTGCGATGGGCTTGGCGGCCTGCACCTCGGGTCCTTGGCCTTTGCGCGTGAGACAGGCCACGGTAAAGCCGCGGTGCGCGAGCTCGACCGCGATGGCCGCGCCTATACCGCGGCTGGCGCCGGTGACTGCGATGACTTTGGACGTGGATAACATCAAAATTCCTAAGACAGTTTGCCGCCGATGAGCGCCGATGAACGCCGATTAAAATCAGAACACAAAGATAAAAATAAGCAGAACTTCAGATCCCCACCTTCGGTAGATCGCCCTGCTTCCTTGTATTTTTTGACTTTGATCTTATCTGCGTTCATCGGCG
>JAYVME010000432.1:0-7829 GCA_043759115.1 Betaproteobacteria bacterium
TCCACTGCGCTATTCAGCCGGGCGATGATCTCGGTGGGCGTTTGCGCCGGGGCAAGCAGGCCAAACCAGTTGGTCGCTTCGTAGCCTTTGACGCCCGACTCATCGAAAGTCGGCACGGCAGGCATGGCGGGCGAGCGCTTCAGGGTGCTGATCGCGATGGCGCGCAACCGCCCGGATTCGACGTGCGGCAGCAGTGAAGGGCCCCCGCTGAATGTCATGTGGACGTGTCCCCCGATGGTATCTGTAATCGCCGGATTAACGCCCTTGTACGGTATGTGCCGTAGGTCTATTTGCGCCATCATTTTCAGCAGTTCACCCGCCATATGATTCGAGCTGCCGAGCCCGCTCGTAGCGTAGGTGAGTTGGCCGGGTCGCGCTTTTGCGAGGGCGATTAGTTCCTTTAGATTTCGCGCGGGCAACGAAGGATGCACGGTCAGTACGTTGGCGCCTTTGTAACAAAGAATCACGGGTTCGAAATCCCGCAGGGTGTCGTATGGCGGGTTTGCAAGAAAGCTCATGTTGATTGCGTTCGATGCACCGCCCATGAGCAGCGTAGTGCCGTCGGGGGGCGACTTGATGACGTACTCGGACGCAATGTTGGTCATCGCGCCCGGGCGGTTCTCAATGATGAACTGCTGTTTCAGGATAGGCGCCAGCCGATCGATCAACGCGCGCGTCACGATGTCGGTGTTTCCGCCTGCCGCGAACGGATTGACGATACGGACAACCTTGCTTTGGGATGTTTGCGCGTGGGTGCCGCACGAAATCGTGGCGGCAATGCAGGCGGCAAGAATTTCTGGCTTGAGTTTCATTTTTCCTCCCTGAAGGTTGCACGGCCGTCAACGGCAACGGCGCCGCCGGTGTCCCGGCGAACGATCAGCGGATTGACTTCCAGGTCTACGAGGCGCGGGCCCAGATCGTGTGCGAGCCAGCTCATCCGTTCGACGGCATCGGCGACCGCCCCGACGTCGAGCGGTGGCTGGCCGCGGGCGCCATTGAAGAGCGGCGCTGTCCGCAGCGCTGCAATCATATGTCGCACGTGCGATGCGCTCACCGGCGCCGTGGCCACTGCCACATCGTCGAGGATCTCGACGGCAATTCCACCGAGGCCGATGACCACGATCGGCCCGAACTGCTCGTCACGCCGAATACCGACGATGACCTCAGCTTCGCCCTTGACCATCTCCTGCACCGAGAACCCCTCGATGCGCGCGTCGGGCAAGGCAGTCCGCACGTGCCGCTCCATCTCGCTGGCGGCGGCCAGCACCGCCGCCTTGTCGGCCAGGCCGACGCGCACAGCGCCGGCCTCGGTCTTGTGCACGATGTCCCGGGATACCGCTTTGAGCACGACCGGAAACCCGACACTTACGGCCGCGTCAGCTGCGGCATCCGGCGATGCGGCAAAGACCTCGCGAGCGACAGCGACGCCATACGTTGCAAGGACCTGCTTCACTTCGCTTTCGGTCCTGATGCCCGCGGCGAACGCAACCAGAGCTTCCGGCGGGGGCAGGCGCGCGGGCCGCGATGGCAGCTCCACCAAACGACCGCGCATGCGGTCGTGATCTGCGATCAGCGACAGGATACGCAGGGCCTGCTCGAAGCTGTCGAACACGACGAGCTCCATCTTCCGGAGTTCTTGGCGCGCGGGATCCGCCGCGGCACCTGGCGTACACACGATCAGAACCGGTTTGCCGCTGGCGCGCGCAGCCTCGGCGATCGCTGCCGTGCGCTGTTGGTAAAAAGGCATCGACATGAGGAAGGCAAGACCATAGTCCACGGTCGGATCGGCAAGCAGGAGACGGGTCGCGGCGCCTGCGATTTCGACTTCCGCCGGAACTTTCCGGCCGCCAAGGTCGACGGGATTCCGGGCTTGCGGCGGCAGCAGCATCGTTCCCAACTCCCGCCGCGTCTCCTCGGTCAGGGGCGCGAGCTCCAGCCCCATCTCGATCACCCGGTCACTGGCCGTCGCGGCGCCACCGCCCGAGGACGAGAGAACCCCAACCCGGCAGCCACCGCGCGCAACGGGGTGATGGATGAGAAAATGCGCCGCCCGCAGCATGTCGTCGGGATCCCTGGCAATGATCACTCCCTGCTCGCGGCACACTGCGGCGAACGCCTCCCAGGAACCGGCGAGGCTGGCGGTATGCGACTGTGCCGCGACAACGCCGGCCTGCGTGCGGCCCGTCTTCACCACCAGGAGCGGCTTGCCGGCGCGGCGGCACGCCGCGGCGGCCTGGTGAAAGCGCGCGCCGTCCAGCAGGCCCTCGATATACAAGCAGATCGCTTTGGTCGCGGGCTCCTCGATCATGAACTCGAGGAAATCACAGATCTCGAGATCGCTCTGGTTGCCGACGGACAAGCCATAGCGCAGCCCTATGCCGTCGGTCCTGGCCCGGTCGAACACCGAGACCATCAACGCGCCGCTCTGGCTGATCAGGCCGATCGACCCGTCGCCCAGCGTATCGGCATTGAGTACCACCGAAGAGCAGAGTGCCATGCGGTGGTGCGGGACGATGAAGCCCATGCAGTTCGGGCCGACGATGCGCATGCCGGTGCGCGCCGCGAGATCGACCAACCTCGCCTGACGTTCTGCGCCCGTTGCGCTCGCCTCCGCGAAACCGGTCGTAATGATGACGCAACAGCCGACGCCGGCGTCCGCGGCCTCGCTCACGGTATCGAGCATGCGCTCCGCCGGCACCACCACGATTGCCACGTCGGGCGCAGCCGGCACGGCCGCTATGCGCGGATAGGCCTTGCGGCCCGCAATCTCCACGCGGTTGGGATTAATCGGATAAATATCACCGGCAAAACCATGGCGGATCAGAAAATTGATGATGCGTCCGCCGAATTTGGCCAGACTCTCGGAGGCACCGAATACCGCCACCGAGCGCGGGTGAAGGATGCGCCCGATGGGAATGCGCGGGGCGGCACCGCGTTCGGTGCGGTGCGCAGTATGCAGAATCATGCTCTCTTGTTTCCTGTCATTACGGGCGTCAGAGGCCTTTGAACACCGGCGCGCGCCGTTCCCGGAAAGCAGCCTTCCCCTCCTGAACATCCTGCGAAGCGTCATTCAACTCGGCCCAGCGCGTTTCCAGTTCATGGGCGGCCGAAGGTGAGTCCCAATATTGCGCGCGCACCGTCTCCTTGATGGCGCGAAAAGTGATGGGGGCCCCGGCGGCCACGCGTGCGGCTACTTTCGCGATTTCGGCGTCGAAGACGTCATCGGCAATCACGCGGGTCACGAGGCCCGCCTCCATCGCCTTCTCGGCCGACATGTCTTCGCCGAGGATCAGCATGTCCATAGTGCGATTGCGTCCGATGTAATGAACCAGCCGGGTCAGGCTCATGCCCCAGGACGGGACCACGCCCAGATAGGCGTCCCCCGTGCGGAATTTCGCCGTCGTCGACGCGATACGCACATCGCAGGCCATCGCCAGCGCAAATCCGCCGCCGATGCACCAGCCGCGGAGCGCGCCGATGACGGGCTTCGGGTGCGTCTCGACGCGCTTGAGAGCCGCGCGCCCGAGCTCGCGGAAGCGGTGGTTGCCGTGCGCTTGGCTGCCCGTGCCCGAGAGGTCGGCGCCGGCGCAGAAGGCCTTGGTGCCGGCGCCCGTGAGCACGATGCAGCGCGTTTGATCGCGTGCTTCGAGTGTGTCAAGCGCGTGCAGCAGATCCTCCAGGAGCTGCACCGTGACCGCATTGACCGGAGGACGGTCAAGCGTTATCCACGATGCGCCGCCAACGTGCGCCAGCTTGAGTGTTTCGTATTGCATCCTTGCTCCCTGGTTACCCTCGACGTTGTGCCGTTACCCGGCGTTCCCTGTTTAGCGCAGGCTCGATCCGCGACACGGTTTTGTGCTGCAGTTCTTCGTCCGTAAGCGGGTGCTCCCGAGCCGTGGGCTTGACCTTCGTACTCGGCTCATCCGGCGACACGTCGCATGACGCCAGATGCACCTTTCATTGTTCACTCGACTGTCAGGCCCACTGCCTTGATGAGTTTGCTGTATCGCGCGAACTCCGATTTCATGTAAGCCGCAAGCTGAGCGGGCGTTCCGGCAGCAGGATCGATGCTCTGCAGCCTGAGCCGCTCGACGACCTCGGGCTGACTGAAGCCAGCGACGATCTCGGCGTTGAGACGCTTGATCACGTGCTGTGGCGTCCCGCGCGGTGCAACCAGGCAATTCCATCCGTTGACCTGATAACCCGCAACGCCGCCCTCGGTGAAGGTTGGAATCTCCGGTGCTGCCGCAGAGCGTTTGCTGCTCGCCACCGCAAGCAGCCGCAGCTTCTTGGCCGACGCGTGCGGATACAGAGAGGATATGCTGCCGAGCATCAGCCCGATCTGGCCACCGATGAGATCGACGATTGCCGGACCGTTCCCCTTGTAGGGAACGTGCACTATATCGATGCCAGCCATGTGCTTGAACAGCTCTCCGGCAAGATGATTGGCGCTACCTGTTCCTGCCGAGCCGTAAGCCAGCTTGCCGGGATTGCTCTTCGCATATGCCACGAGCTGAGAGACCGAGTTGACAGGCAGCGACAGGCTCACCGCGAGCACATACGGCTGAGTGGTGAGGAGCGATATCGGTGCGAAATCGCGCTCGGGATGATAAGGCAGCTTGTCCTTCAATGCGGGCGTCACCGCAAACGTGGTCTCGGAAGAGACCAGCAGGGTGTAGCCGTCCGCCGGCGAACGCGCTGCCATCTCAGCCCCGATCGCCGTCGCGGCGCCGCCGCGATTGTCGACCACGACGTTCTGTGCCAGGCGCTTCGCCAGAACGTCGCTCGTCAGCCGCCCCATCAGATCCGTGGGGCCGCCAGGCGGATACGGCACGATCACGCGTATCGGCCGGTTGGGATAATCCTGCTGCGCGAAAGACGGAGCCGCGGTCAACACCGCGGCTGCCAGGAAAGCCATGCGTGAGAGTTTGGATATTTCCATTTTGACTCTGCTGAAGTGTTGCATCCTAGAAAAAGCGATTAGCCGCCGTTTTCGGGTTCATTGTGTCAGGCGCACTAAGGACCTTCGTCCCTGTAGGTGCGGAAGGCGCGCTTGTCGAATTCATGCTTTAGTATGACGCAGATTCTACACTTGATTTCAGCCTATTCCATTCAAGACAGGTGACGACAATCGCGAGCGTCGTCACGCTACTATTTCGCGGGATCTCCGGGTAAGCGTAACGCAAAGCGACGCGGAGCCGCTGCTGTCGCGAGCGCAGCCGGTGCGAGAACAACCAACTTGCATAAGCGAATTGACATTGGAGTCTCCCGTTGAACAGTCGGTGACGGATTAAGGCGCTTGTTTATATTGCCCGCGCTTGCAAGATAGCAAGCGTGCGCGCCATCTCATTGGTCTGGATCATCAATGCTTCGTCGGCCCCGAGCCCGGGCTTGGACAGCATGAAGTCGGGCTGACAGGCGAGTCCGATGTGGGTCGAGATGCGTGTGGACTGGTCAGTCTCGTTGGCCGTGCCGCCGAGGCATGCTCCCATGCCGTGGGACTTGCAATAAAGCACGGCTTCAATCGAGTTGTTGATGCCGCCCAGGTCCGGTGTCTTGATCTGCACGAAATCCGCGGCGGCCGTATCAGCGAACAGCTTGATATCCGCGAGCGTGTTGCACCACTCGTCCGCGACCAAGCCGACGGCGATCCCCTTCTTCTTCAGAAGTTCGCGCAGGGCGCGGAATTTCTCGATCTGCTCTTCCTGCGTCGGCGCGATCATCGGCGACTCGACCAATAGGCCGTATGCCCCTGCGTGCTCACGCAGCTTGCCCAGATAATCGGCGAGCGGCTCGAGCTGCATCGCGAAGAGTTCGCCGAGCGTTCCATAAAGATCCACATGGATACGCGGGTGGTAGTCTGCGTCGCCGATCTCTTTGATGCGGCCGGCGACACGACGCACGAACGCCATCAGTTTCTCGCCCTGCAGCCCGACGTGTTCGGCGACGATCTGGAACGACGCGTGCGGCAGCAGTTCGACACGCTTGAGGATCACGCGGTCGAGCTGCCCATGATCGTCCTTATGGCACGACGCAAGAATAGGGATCGGTGCGGTTGCGATGGTAGTGACGTATTCGCGCGCGATCACTTCGGCCATCGTCTGCCGGTGGTTGAGGGCGGCCGCGTGCAGCAGCGCCTGGCTGATGCCGTAGCGGATCGCGGTATGCAGGGGCCTGCCGCCGCGGGAATACCGGTCCATTGCCTCGGCATTCGGCCTGAACTCCGCCACGTCGCGCCCGCGCAGGGCGTCGGCGATTTCGCCGCGCAAATAATCGATGTGGTCGCGCGCGTTGAAGGCGGGGTCCCGCCCGGCGACGCCCGCGAGTATGACGTCGGCGCAGTCGCCAAACGCGATCTGCCCGTCCTCCAGCACGAGCATCACCGAAATGATCGTCGCCGGCTCGACGATTTTCGTGAACCCCGGCGACATCGCTTTGCCCCGGTACAAGCCGCCGTCCGGGGTTGCGCCGGCCTTAATGGCCATCAAGTCCCGATGCATGTAGCCGGATCGGCCGGACGCACAAATTACCTGTTTGACTCTCATCCAAGTCCCGTTTGAAGATCAAGGTGCCCGCGCGCATCCCCGCCAACGCGAATGCCGATAGGAGCGATGACGGTAACCGTCGCCAACGGTCATGTCAACGCAACAAATACGCGGATCGCACCACTCACTCGCCTCTGCCGATAATTATTTCATCGATGTTATGATTGGTATGACATACACAACAATCCGGCGTGAATGTTACGCGGGCGATGGTGTTATTGCTGCAGATGCCGCAACAACAGGCGGAGGACGTGCTTGATGTGACACTCCAACGCATGGCGTCGCAACAGGGCAAGTCGCTCAATTGCCTGGAAACGGTCGACGAGCAGGTCGCCGCGTTCGAGAATATGTCTGACAAGGAGCAGATCGGCGAAGCGGAAGTCGCAGGGCGTCCGGAATTAAAACCGCTCAAGGACGTGTTCGATCAGCGCCCGGCGCTGCGTTGCGCGTCGTCCAACTGTTTTTGCGCCGAGGCAACCGCGTCTTCGAGCGATTTGACGCGTTGCAGATACTCCTCAGACAAGCGCGACGTTGCGCCGCCGCCCTTGGCGACGCCGATACGGTCGCCTTCGCGTTGTTCGCGTCCTGCTTCCAGTGCTTTTTTTGCGGCGTCCAGATTCTGGCGGGCGGCCGCGAGCTCGGTGTTATTGTTTCCCGCGGGTGACGCCGGATCGGTCGTGCTTGCCGCGGGAGGCGGCGGGGAGGCAATATTCAGCGGCGCCAGATTGACCTGTTTGGCTTCTTTCGCGCCGGGCTCGGGCTTGTTGCCGTAGACGATTTTGCCGTCGGGCATGACCGAACGAAAGACGGCCTGTGCGTGCGCGGCCGGCGACGCCAGTGCAAGCGCAAAGAGGAGTAGCAGGTGTCGCAGCATCATCAACCTCGATCGGTTAGGGTCGTGTGGCGTCAAATCTGGCGGTGAATCTACGCGCTGTCAAGTCAGACCTCGCAATCACAATGAAGTTCGGCGCGCGCTGGTATGATTCTGGCTCAGAACATGAAGCAAGTCACGCCGCTTAATCATTTCAGGCAAATGGCGTGCGAATGTGTTTCCGCTCACGCGCCGTGCCGAACGCGATAAAATAAACCGTATGTCTACCCCGTCCTTCGTTCACCTGCGCCTGCACAGCGAGTATTCGGTGATCGATGGCATCGTGGGTCTCGACGCCGCGGTGGCGGCGGCGGCGGCGGACGGCATGCCGGCGCTGGCGCTGACCGATCTCGCCAACGTGTTCGGCATGGTCAAGTTCTATCAGGCGGCGCGCGGCGGCGGAGTAAAACCCG
>JAYVME010000433.1:0-7827 GCA_043759115.1 Betaproteobacteria bacterium
TGAGTGTCGTCCTGTCCGCGGTGGCGATTGCACTCGCGGCGCGGCGTTTTCTGCGCCGTCATCTGGATGGCTGCGCCGTCATGCGTTGCATCGGCGCGCGCCAGTCCGAAATCGTGCGGCTTTATCTGCTCCATTTCACGGTGTTGGGCGTGATCGCCGGCCTGCTCGGCTGTGTGATGGGCTACGCCGCTCAATTCGTGCTGGCGACGTGGCTTGGCAGTTTTCTCGCGGTTGCGCTGCCGTGGCCCGGCTTGTCGCCGGCAGCGTATGGGCTCGCGTCAGGCGTGTTGTTGCTGCTCGGTTTCGCGCTGCCGCCGCTGGTGAGTCTCGGGCAGGTGTCGACGCTGCGCGTACTGCGCCGCGACCTGGGCGTGCCGCGCGGCCGCGGCATGCTTGGCTATGCGCTGGGCCTAGCGGTGATCTGCGGACTCGTGCTGTGGCAGGCGCGGGACTTGCGGCTTGGCGCCTACGTGCTGGGCGGTTTTCTCGCCGCCGCGGCGGTGTCGGTGGTGCTGGTGCTGGCGGTATTGCGGCTGCTCGCGCGCGTGCGCGTTGCGGGTGGCGTCAGTTTCCGCTACGGGCTGGCAAATCTGCGGCGTCATGCGCTGGGCAACACGCTACAGGTGGTGGCGCTGGCACTCGGCATGATGGCGCTCCTGACGCTCACATTGATACGCGGCGATTTATTGCACAGCTGGCAGGCGACGCTCAAGTCCGATGCGCCGAATCGCTTCGTGATCAGTATCCAGCCCGATCAGGTCACCGCATTGAGCGCATTCTTTGCGGCGCGCGGCATTGCGCAGCCCGCGATGTTCCCCATGGTGCGCGGGCGCTTGATCGCGATCAATGGCCGCGCGGTCTCGTCCAATGACTACGGCGAGGACCGCGCGAAGCGGCTGATCGACCGCGAATTCAATCTGTCGTGGGCCGAGCGCATGCAGGCCGACAACCAGATTACCGCCGGCCGCTGGTGGGACGCGGGCGCCGCGCGCACCGATCAACTGTCGGTTGAAGACGGTATCGCGGCGACACTCGGCTTGCAGCTTGGCGACCGGCTCACGTACGACGTGGCGGGTAGCCGCTTTGAGGCGACAATCACCAGCCTGCGCAAAGTCGAGTGGGATACGTTCAAGGCAAATTTTTTCGTCATCGCGCCGCCGCAGTTGTTGAAGGGCTTCCCGGTTTCTTACATGACCAGCTTGTATGTCCCGCCGGGACGGGCGGCGACGCTCAACGAACTGGTGCGCGAGTTTCCCAACCTGGTGGTGGTTGATATCGCGCAAATCATGACGCAGGTGCAGAAGATGATGGATCAGGTCGCCAGTGCCGTGCAGTTTGTGTTTCTGTTTACGCTGGCGGCGGGGCTGGTCGTGCTCTACGCGGCGATTGCCAGCACGCGGGACGAGCGTGAATATGAAGCTGCGGTGATGCGCACGCTGGGCGCCAGCCGCCGGCAGATTGCGGCGACCCAGTTTGCTGAATTCTCGCTGATGGGGGCGCTGGCGGGATTGCTCGCGGCGGCCGGTGCAAGCGCACTCGGCTACGTGCTTGTGTTGAAGGTGTTGAACGTCCCGTACATCGGTAATTACTGGATCTGGCTGATCGGCGCCGGCGCCGGCAGCGCCGGCGTCGCGGTTGCCGGCATGCTCGGTACGCGGCGCGTGCTGGCCACCCCGCCGATCCGCGTACTGCGCGAGGCGTGAAACGGTTATCGCGGTGTAAAATGCCGGATTCTCACCGGGAAGACGCATGATCGAACTGGCGCTGGCGTTAATCGTGGTCGCGATCGCGCTGATCGGGTGGCTCACGCTGCGCGTCTCGGGGCTGCACCGCCGGCTGGACGAATTGCCGCCGGCGGTGGGGCAGGGACTGGAGGAGCGTCATCGCGCCATGCTGCTCGATTTGCACGACGGGCTCACGAAGCAGGGCGACCGCCTGACCGCCGCGCTGTCTGATAACTCGGAACGGCTGCGCGGCTCCACGGCGGAAGAACTCAAACAGACGCGCGACACACTGCACGCGCTGCAACTGGCGCTCGCGCAAAACCTGGTCGAAAGCCGCGACGCGATGGCGGCCAGGCTCGCCGAAACTACCCAGGCGCTGACCGGAAAAATTGACGCGCGGCTCGATCAAATCAGCGGCAAGGTCAACGAGCGCCTCGACGAGGGTTTCAAGAAGACCAACGAAACGTTCACCAACGTGATGACGCGGTTGGCGACCATCGACGAGGCGCAGAAGAAGATAGAGACTTTGACCGGCAGCGTGGTCAGCCTGCAGGAACTGCTCGGCGACAAACGCGCGCGCGGCGCGTTCGGCGAAGTGCAGCTCGAGGCGATCGTGCGTAATGCGCTGCCCGCAACCGCTTTTGAGTTTCAATACACTTTCGCGCGCGGCGTGCGCGCCGATTGCGTGCTCAAATTGCCCGAGCCGACCGGGCTCATCGCAATCGACTCGAAGTTTCCGCTCGAGAATTTCGAGCGCATGTTTCTGGAGGGCGCCGAGCGTATTTCGGCGGCGGCGTTCAAGATGGATGTGCGCAAGCACATCGATGACATCGCGACCAAATACATCATTCCCGGCGAAACCAGCGACGGCGCGGTGATGTTTCTGCCGGCCGAGGCGGTATTTGCGGAAATCCATGCGCGCCATCGTGATCTGGTCGAGTATGCGCAAAATAAGCGCGTGTGGATCACGTCGCCGACCACGCTTATGGCCGTCCTGACGACCGCGCAATCGGTTATTCGCAACGTGGAAACGCGCAAGCAGATTCACATTATCAAGGAAGAACTCAATAAGCTCGGCGCCGACTTCGGCCGCTTCCAGTCGCGGATGGACAATCTGGCGCGCCATATCGAGCAGGCCAAAAACGATGTCGACGAGGTGCACGTCAGCAGCCGCAAGATCAGCGAGCGTTTCGCGCGAATCGAGCGCGTGGAGCTGGATGCGCCGGAGCAGCCGAAGCTGCGCGCCGTGGATACCGCGGTCGAGCAATAGCGGTACGAGTGTTTGCGGCAATCCAGCGCTGGTGGCGCCGACGCATCATAGAGCGCGCGCCGCTGGATGCCGCGTTGTGGCAGGCCACTTTGGCCCGCCTGCCGTTTTTGCGCGGACTGACCGACGTCGAGCGCGACCGGCTGCGCGAAACGGTGATTTTGTTTTTGCATCAAAAATGGATTCGCGGCGCGGCGGATTTGCAGATCGATACCGGCATGCGGCTCCTGATCGCGGCGCAGGCCTGCATACTCATCCTCAATCTCGATATCGATTATTACCGGGGCTGGGTCGAGATCATCGTCTATCCCGACGAATTCGTGCCGACGCTCGAATACACGGATGACGCGGGGGTTGTGCACAGGGAGCGCGAGCCGCGCACAGGGGAGGCGTGGCTTTACGGCCCGGTCATCCTGTCGTGGGCGGATGTCGCGCCCGCTTCCGGCAGCGGCGTCAACGTGGTGATACATGAGTTCGCGCACAAGCTCGACATGCTGAACGGCGATGCCAACGGCTATCCGCCATTGCACGGCGACATGAGCCGCAGGGTATGGACCGCGGTATTCGCCGCGGCTTACGGGGACTTTTGCCGCCGCGTGGATGACCGCGAAAATGTCGCCATTGATCCTTATGCGGCCGAAAGCCCGGGTGAGTTTTTCGCCGTAATCAGCGAGGCGTTTTTCGAGACCCCGCGCGATGTGATGGCCGCTTATCCGGAAGTTTATGCGCAGTTAAAGGTGTTTTACCGCCAGGACCCGGCCGCGCGGATGACAATGTAATTGTGACGCCCAATCAGGTAAGCTTGAGGTCATGCTGAAGCCGTTCTCTTTTACCAAGTCGAGGCAGGCCTTGACCGCGGGCTTCGGCGCGTTGTTGGTGTTGATCATCACCATCACGCTGCTCGGCATCTGGCGCATCTATGCGATTAACCAGCATATCGAGGCGCTGGTCTACGAGCAAAATCTGAATTCCGAGATGCTGGCCATGATGTTGACCTCCAGTCAGCAGCGTCAGCAAGCCATGTACAAAATGTTGGGCGCGAACAATGGCGGCGAGCGCGACGCCGCGTACCTCGAGTATCACGCGCTGGTGGAGCCGTTGTTTGCCGCGCTGGACCGGCTCGATGAGATGAATATCACCGCATCCGAGCGCGCCGCGGTCAAGCAGGCGCTTGATGCCGTGACCCGCCTGCGCGACGTGCGCAACCGCGTTGTTGATCTCCTGATGCAGGGCAACGTGCCGGCCGCGACCGACGTGTTGCTGCGGCAGGGGTTGCCGGTGCAGGACGAATTCCAGGTTTCGCTCAATCGGGTAGTCGATTCCAAACGCGCCGCCACGCTGGACGCCATTTCGCAGGCGGGCAAGGCCATGCGCGACGCGCTGTTGCTGGTGGCGATAGTCGGCATACTGGTGCTCATCGCGGGGGCGTGGATCGCATCGCTGGTGACGCGCCGCATCGCCGAGAGCGAAAATGAATTGCACCGCGAAAAAGAAATGGCCGAGGTCACGCTGCATTCGATCGCCGACGGTGTCATTACGCTTGATGCGGAAGGCCGTGTCGACTACATGAATCCGGTGGCGGAGGAATATACGGGTTGGAAGAGCCCGCAAGCCAAAGGCCAGTCGCTCGATGCGGTTTATCGCGTGGTCGACGAGCAGACGGGCAAGCCGATTCCGCATCCCGGCGGTAACGAGGTCGGCGCACGCGGCACTCAGGGCATGACCGTCCGCCTGCTCGGCCGTAGCGGCAACACGTGCGCGATCCGCGACTCATCGGCGCCGATCCACAGCAGCGAGGGCGGCCTGCTCGGCTGGGTGGTGGTGTTTCATGATGTGAGCCAGATCCAGGAAATGGCGCAGCAGCTGACCTGGCAGGCGAGCCACGATCCGTTGACGGGGCTCGTCAACCGCCGGGAGTTCGAGCGCCGGCTCGCCGGCGTGATCGATGCGGCGCGCACGGACAACAAGCAGCACGCGCTGATGTACATGGATCTCGACAATTTCAAGACTGTCAACGATACCTGCGGCCATGCGGCCGGTGATGAATTGCTGCGCCAGCTGACCACCGTGATGCAGACGCGGATGCGCGGCAGCGATACGCTGGCGCGGCTCGGCGGGGATGAATTTGGCGTGCTGCTCGAGTCGTGTCCGCTCGATCAGGCGGTGCGCATCGCGAACGGCTTGCGCGAGGCCGTGCGCGATTTCCGCTTTATCTGGCAGGACAAGACTTTCGGTATCGGCGCCAGCGCCGGCCTGGTGGCGATCGATGGTTCGGAGAGCGTGAGCCGCGCGCTCGCGAGCGCTGATGCGACCTGTTATGAAGCGAAAAGCAAGGGGCGCGACCGCGTGCAGGTTTACCGGCCCAAGCACGAACAGCCGGGCGCGCAGACTGCCGATCTGAATATGGTGTCGCAGATCAATCATGCGTTCGAGCTGGGCAACTTCAGGCTGTACCGGCAGAAAATCATTTCTCTGAGCGCGGCCGACCGCGACGAGCCGCACTACGAGATACTCGTGCGCATGATCGACGGCGGCGGCAACCTGATTCCACCGGGCGGATTCATGGCGGCGGCCGAGCGTTATAATCTGCTGTCGTCGATCGAGCGCTGGGTCATCAGTTCGCTGGTCGAATTTTTGCACCGCCAATGTGAAAGCGGCGCAATTCCGCGCGAGCCCGCGGCATTGACGGGGGCTTTCTACGCGGTAAACCTGTCTGGAGTCAGCATCAACGATGCGAGTTTCACCGATTTTTTGCGCCAGTTGCTGACAAGGTTTCAGTTGCCGCGCGGCCTGTTGTGCTTCGAGGTCACCGAGACGACGGCGATCTCCAATCTCACCAAGGCGGCGCAGTTGATGCACGAGTTGAAAGCGATGGGCTGCCGTTTCGCGCTGGACGATTTCGGCATCGGCATGTCGTCGTTCGCGTATCTAAAGTATCTGCCGGTCGACTACATCAAGATCGACGGTGTGTTCGTGCGTGACATGGCGGACGATCCGATGGATCAGGCGATCGTCGAGGCGATCAACCGCATCGCGCATATTCTGGGGCTCAAGACGGTTGCCGAGTTCGTCGAGGATGCGACCATACTCGAACGGCTGCGCGAGATCGGCGTCGATTACGCGCAGGGCTATTTCATCGCCAAACCGGAGGCGTTGCTTGAGACCGCGGACGCCACGCCCGCGACACTCGATCCGGCGTGAGCGTGGATGGCGTGGCGCTGACCTGCTTCCCGGTCGGGGACATCGCCGGCGGCATTGCGCGGCAGATCGCGCGCAAGCTGGGCGACGGCAGTTTCGTGCGCGCCTTCACGGGCAAAGGCCGTTTCAGCGAATTGTTGCGCCGGTATCCATTGCACATCGTGACCGACCCGAAGGTCGGACTGAAAGGGGCGCTGCGGCTGCTGCGCAAGGAATCGCACGCTTAACGTTAACGCGCGTTTTCGAAGGCGCGCAGTTCTTCCGGGGTGTTGATGTTGCTGAACGCGCCGGGCTCATCGTCGAATGCGACTTCGATGACGTTGAGCGTTGCGTACCAGGCATCGATCTTGCGTCCGCCGCCGGCCAGAAACTGCGTCAGATGCGGCAACACGTCGCGGCGGCAGACGCAGAACACCGGATGCGGCTGATCGCCGGTGCGCGCGACCGCAAGCTGCGCCTGCTGCGCGGTCAACGCCGCATGCAGTCGCGCGACTAGGTCGGCGGGCAAGAACGGGGTGTCGCACGGCACGGTGGCGACGAGGGGATGACGCGCCTCACTCAAGCCGCGTTGCAATCCGGCCAGCGGTCCGGCGAAACCGCCGATCTCGTCAGGCACCACGCGATGGCCGAAACGCGCATACACATCCGGATTTTGATTCGCGTTGATGATGACTTCATCGACTTGCGGCGCAAAACGTTCGAGCACCCATGCGACCATCGGTTTGCCGCGCAATTCACGCAAACCCTTGTCGACGGTGCCCATGCGCCGTCCCTGGCCGCCCGCCAGAATTACCCCTGTGATTCCGGTATTCATTGGTCGGTTCATCAGTTTTTTTTGAATCGATGGTGGCCGGTGAACAGCAGATAGTGCTTGCCGGTCGCGCGCCCGAGCATGGTGATGCCGACTTTCTGCGCGACTTCGTAGCCCATCTGCGTGAGCCCCGAGCGCGAAACCAGGAAGGGGATGCCCATTTGCGCGCACTTGATCACCATTTCGGAGGTGAGGCGGCCGGTGGTGTAGAAAATCTTGTCGGCGCCATCGATGCCGTCGAGCCACATCTGTCCCGCGATCGCATCGACCGCGTTGTGGCGGCCGACATCCTCGATGAACAGCAGGATCTCGGCATCCTTGGCGAGTGCGCAGCCATGCACGGCGCCCGCCTGCTTGTAGACGGTCTCGTAGCGCCGCACGGTGTCGATCAAACCGTAAAACGTCGCCTCGGTGATTACCGCATCGGACGGCAGTTTAATCGAGTCGATCTCATCCATCAGCGCGCCGAATACGGTGCCCTGGCCGCAGCCGGTGGTGACGGTGCGTTTTTCCATGCGGCCGTCGAGGTCTGCAATACCGTTGCGCGTGGTGACAACGACCGAATTGACATCCCAATCGGCCTGCACGGCGACGATCTCGTCGAGGCTGCCGACGAGGCGCTGGTTGCGCAGATAACCGATGGCGAGCGCTTCGGGCGCGGCGCCCAGCGTCATCAACGTCACGATTTCGCGCTTGTCGACGTAGAGCGTCAGCGGATGCTCGCCGGCAATGTCGGTCGGCACTACTTCGCCGCGTTCGTTACGCGCCTCTACCGTAAAAGTCAGCGGGCGGCTGGCGCGGGTGATTTGCGGACGGTAGCGTTGGTT
>JAYVME010000434.1:0-7787 GCA_043759115.1 Betaproteobacteria bacterium
TCGACGCCTACAAGGCCAAATTCAATGCCGAGCCGATTCTTTACTCGCCGTTCACCTACGACGCCGCAAACCTGTTGATCGAAGCGATGAAGAAAGCGAATTCGGTCGATCCGGCGAAGTACCTCCCGGAGCTAGCCAAGATCAGCTATAGCGGCGCGACCGGCCAGATCGAGTTCGACGCCAAAGGCGACCGCAAAGATGCGGAGATGACGATCTTCACGATGAAGGAAGGCAAGATAGCGCCGATCGCGATCATCAAGGGCGGCAAAACCACCAGCTTCGAGGATTTCATCAAAGCTGCCGCGCCGGCGCCGGCGGCAGCACCCGCGGCAGCCCCTGCCGCCGCACCCGCATCGGCACCGGCGCCAACACCCGCCGAGCCGGCCAAGAAATAATGGTCGATTAAGCGACCGCTACTCCGCATAGACGGCACCTCCGGGTGCCGTTTTGTTGTGGAATGGCCCGAGCCCGGCGCGATGGACGTCTTTCTGCAACAATTGATCAACGGACTGACTCTGGGCAGTGTCTACGCGATTGTCGCGCTTGGCTACACCATGGTCTACGGCATCATCCAGCTGATCAACTTCGCGCACGGCGAAGTCGTGATGATAGGGGCGATGGTCGCGTTCACCGTGATGAGCGCGCTCACCGCCAATACCGGACTGCCGCCCCTCGCGATCGTGCTGATTGGTACCGGCGCCGCGATCCCGGTGTGCGTGCTGGTAGGTTATGCACTCGAGCGATTCGCTTACCGGCGATTACGCCACGCACCGCGGTTAGCGCCACTGATCACGGCGATCGGCGCGTCGATCATTTTGCAGCATGTCGCGATGATGATCTGGAGCCGCAATCCGCTCGCCTTTCCGCAGCTCATCCCTAACCACGTATTCGAGGTCGCTGGCGCGACGATCACCACGGTGCAGATTGCGATCATCCTGACGTCGGTGCTGATGATGGCGGGACTCACGCTGATCGTCTATCGCACCCGGCTCGGCATCGCCATGCGCGCCACTTCGCAGGAACCGCATATCGCGGGCCTGATGGGCGTCAACATCGACCGCATGATTGCCGCGACCTTCATGCTCGGCGCGGCGCTCGCGGCGGTGGCCGGGGTCATGGTTGGAACCTACTACGGCGTCGCGCATTACACCATGGGCTCGATGCTCGGGCTAAAAGCCTTCTCCGCCGCGGTGCTGGGCGGTATCGGCAATCTTGCCGGCGCTATGCTGGGCGGCATGCTGCTCGGCATCGTCGAAGCGCTCGGCACGGGCTATATCGGCGATCTGACCAATAATGTGTTCGGCAGCAATTACCAGGACGTTTTTGCATTCCTGGTGCTGATTGCGGTTCTGGTGTTCCGGCCGTCCGGGCTGCTTGGCGAGCGTGTCAGCGTCCGGACCTAGGATAACGAGCTTGGAATTGAACCGATTCCGGCAGCATCCCGCCGCATTGTGGGCCGGCGTCGGGTTGATCGCGGTTGCATTGCTGGTGCTGCCGTTTGCGCTGGCGGCGGTCGGCACCGCGTGGGTGCGGATCATGAATCTGGCCATGCTGTTCACGCTGCTCTCGCTGGGGCTCAATATCGTCGTCGGTTATGCCGGCCTGCTCGATCTGGGTTACATCGCGTTCTACGGGGTAGGTGCTTACACGTATGCGCTGCTCGCGTCGCCGCAATTCAATATCCACCTGCCGTTCTGGATCATTCTACCCATCGGCGCACTGGTTGCGTGCTTTTTCGGCGTGCTGCTCGGGGCGCCGACGCTGAAACTGCGCGGCGACTACCTCGCGATCGTCACGCTCGGCTTCGGCGAAATCGTGCGCATTTTTTTCAACAACCTGTCGCAGCCGGTCAATATCACCAATGGCCCGCAGGGCATCTCGCGCATCGACCCATTCCGTCTTGGCAGCTTCAGCTTTAACCAGTCCGAAATGCTGGCGGGCCTCACGTTCAGCGGACCCGTCAAGTACTACTATCTGCTGTTACTCGTGCTGCTGGCCGTGATCGTAATCAACGTACGGCTGCAGGATTCGCGCATCGGTCGCGCGTGGCAGGCGATCCGCGAGGATGAGGTCGCCGCGGGTGCGATGGGAATCAATACCGCCCACGTCAAGCTGCTGGCGTTCGCGATGGGCGCTTCGTTCGGCGGCATCGCCGGCGGAATTTTTTCCGCGATCCAGGGATTCATCAGCCCCGAAAGCTTCGTGCTGGTCGAATCGATCATGGTGTTGTCGATGGTGGTGTTGGGCGGCATGGGCAACATCTGGGGCGTGATACTTGGCGCGCTGCTGTTGTCGTTCGTGCCTGAAATCCTGCGCTACACCGTCGATCCGCTGCAGCGCATGCTGTTCGGCAAATCGTTCGTCGAGCCCGAGGTGATACGCATGCTGCTCTTCGGTCTCGCGCTGATGCTGATGATGTTGTTCCGCCCGGCCGGCCTATGGCCGTCCAAAGTGCGTAAGCGGGAGCTCACCGAGTGACAGCATTGCTCGAGGCAAGAAGCATCGGCAAGCGCTTCGGCGGACTCGAAGCGCTGACCAGCGTCACGCTCACGATTGAGCGCGGCGAAATTTACGGATTGATCGGACCCAACGGGGCCGGCAAAACCACGTTCTTTAACGTGCTGACCGGCTTTTGTCCGGCCGACGGCGGGGAATTCCTGTTCGACGGCGCGCCACTCAACGTGACCGCTGCGCACGCAGTCGCCGCGGCGGGCATCGCGCGCACGTTTCAGAACATTCGTTTGTTCGGCAACATGACGGCGCTCGAAAACGTCATGGTCGGGCGTCATGTGCGCACGCATACCGGCGTACTCGGCGCCGTGTTGCATACGCGGCGCGCGCGCCGGGAGGAGCGCGCCATTCACGCGCATGCCTTCCGCCTGCTCGAGTACGTCGGCGTCGCGTCGCGCCAGCACGAGCTCGCGCACAACCTGCCCTACGGCGACCAGCGCCGGCTTGAAATCGCGCGCGCGCTGGCGACCGAGCCCAAACTGCTCGCGCTCGACGAGCCCGCCGCCGGCATGAATGCGACCGAAACCGCGACGCTCAAGCGGCTGCTTGAACGCATACGCAACGACGGCACGACGATATTGCTGATCGAGCACGACGTGAAGCTTGTCATGGGGCTGTGCGACCGCGTCGCCGTGCTCGATTACGGCAAGAAGATCGCCGAGGGCGCGCCGGGGGCCGTGCAGCGCGATCCCGCAGTTATCGAAGCCTATCTGGGAGGCGCGCTTGCCTGAGGACAGCGCAGGCGCAACCCACGCAGCGCGCGAACCGATGTTGTCGGTGCGCGGCTTGCAGGTCGCCTACGGCGGCATCAATGCGGTCAAGGGTATCGACTTCAACGTCAACGCCGGCGAGATGGTGACGCTGATCGGCGCCAATGGCGCGGGCAAGACCACCACGTTGAAGGCGCTGACCGGCCTCGTTCGCCCTACTGCGGGCTGCGTCCGTTACAATGGCGCTGATATCACGGGATTGCCGTCGCACCGGCTCGTTGCACTCGGCATCGCGCTGGTACCCGAGGGCCGCGGCGTGTTTCCGCGTCTAACCGTCGAGGAAAATATCGATATGGGCGCCTATTGCCGCAATGACAAGCGGGAGATCCGTGCCGATCATGATCAGGTTTTTACGCTGTTTCCACGGCTGGCCGAGCGGCGGCGCCAGGTGGCGGGGACGCTCTCGGGCGGCGAGCAGCAAATGCTCGCGATCGGGCGCGCGATCATGAGCCGGCCGCGGCTTTTGTTGCTCGATGAGCCCAGCATGGGGTTGGCGCCATTGATGGTACACAAAATATTCGAGACCATCCGCGCCATCGCCAGCACCGGCGTGACGACTCTGTTGGTCGAGCAGAACGCCAAACTCGCGCTTGAAATGTGCGACCGCGGCTATGTGATGGAAAGCGGTGAAATCACTTTGCATGACCAGGCGCGGGCGCTGTTAGCCAATCCGCAGGTGCGGCGCGCCTATCTTGGCGAATAAAACCCACTCAGATCAACCTATGAATAAATCCGAAATTCTGCACACCACCCTGCTCTGCATTGCCGCCGCCGCACTGGCGGCAGTGCTGGCGTTCCTCTACGACAAGACGCAGGCAGTCGATTTGCGCGAGCAAAATGAAATTCTGGGATTGCTGCGCGAATTGAAGGGCATTGACAGCCGCTGGGATCTTGACGTGGTGCGCGCGCGTTCCGAAACCATCACCGCCGACCTGCCCGCGAAGAGCCGCACGGCCGACGCCGGCAAAGTACTCGAAAACCTGCGCGTGGCGGTGCAGCGCACGCCAAGTCGAGCGCTCAGCGCGGGGCTGCCTGAGCTTGACTCGGCAATTCTGCAAAAAGCCGCACTCGTCGAAAAGTTCAGAGCCGAAAACGGCGCCGCCCAAACGGCGTTGCGCGACGTGCTGAAAGGCGCTGCCGAACTCGGCGCTCAGGCGGCCACGTTGAAAGCGCGCCCGCCGGCACTCGATCAGGCGCTCGCCACGCTAACCGCCGGCGCGCCTCTGTATTACTGGCTCGCGCAGAATGCCCAGCGTGCCAATCTGGACGCGGCCAGCGCCCCATTGCGATTGGCGCCGGACGGCCTGCGCGACAATGCGGCAAAGCTCGACAGCGCCGTGCAATTGCTTGTTAAAGCGAAATCCGCCGAACAAGCGCTTTTCACCCAACTTGCGTTCCTGACCTCGGGTCCGCGGCTGGAGAATCTGACCTTCTCGTTCAACACCGAGGTCGAAGCGACACTGGCGGACAAAGAGGTTTGGCGCGTCCGACTGATTGCCTACGCGGGTGCGCTGCTAGTGCTGCTCGCGTACCTCGGCGGCAACCTGAAGGCCGCCAACATCGACCTCGAACGCCGCGTCCAGGAGCGCACGCGCGAATTGTCCGAAGCGTTGAAGCACTTGAAAGAGTCGGAAGCGCAGCTCATCCAATCCGAAAAAATGTCGTCGCTCGGCCAGATGGTCGCGGGGGTCGCGCACGAGATCAATACGCCGCTCGCCTACGTCAAGCACAGCCTCGGCACGGTCGCCGACAAGCTGCCGGATCTGGGCGGCACGCTCAATGAGTGCGAGAAACTGCTCGGCCTTCTGCAGGCCGGCAACGATGCGCAAGGGCTGTCGCGGCAGTTTGCGCTGGTGTCGGCGCAGATCGCCCGGTTGAAGCAGCAGGCGGTGGTGAGTGAACTCACCAACCTCGTTAAAGACGGACTCTACGGTACCGGCCAGATGGCTGAAATCGTGGGCAACCTGAAAGACTTCAGCCGGCTCGATCGCAGCAAAGTGACGAATTTCAATCTGAATGAAGGCCTGACGAGCACACTGCTGCTTGCCAAGCACCTGCTCAAAACAGTCACCGTCAACAAGGCGTTGGGCGACATTCCGCCGGTCGTGTGCTCACCGTCGCAAGTCAACCAGGTGTTTCTGAATCTGATTACCAACGCCGCGCAAGCGATGCACGGCGGACAGGGCACGATTACCCTTACCACCCGCGGCGACGGCAACGGCGTCACGGTCGAGGTGGCGGACAACGGCATGGGCATCGCGCCGGAGGTGCTGCCAAAGATATTCGATCCGTTTTTCTCCACCAAGGAAATCGGCAAGGGCACGGGACTGGGCTTGTCGATTTCGTACAAGATCGTGCAACAGCACGGTGGCCGGATCGACGTCGAATCGAAAGTCGGCGGCGGCACCCGATTCACGGTGTGGCTGCCGCTCAAACCACCGGCGGAAGCCGGACTTGCAGTCTGACAGCTCGCCATGACGGCACCGCAAAAAATCGGCAAGTACGAAATCCAGGACGTGCTCGGCAAAGGCGGCATGGGCAGTGTCTACCGCGGTTTCGATCCCGCCATTTCGCGCGCGGTCGCGATCAAGGCGATTTCCAAAGCCTCGGTCGGCGCCGACGATTTGAAGCACATCATTCAACGCTTCCGCCACGAAGCGCAGGCGGTGGGCCGCCTCGTGCATCCGCGCATCGTGCAGATTTACGATTATGGCGAGGACGACGCGGTCGCCTACATCGTGATGGAACTCGTCAACGGCAAGACGCTGGCGCAGCACCTCAAGCAGGAGGTCAGCTATGAAATCCGGGAGGTCGGCGAAATCATCCGGCAATTGCTCGACGGCCTCGGCCACGCGCATGCCGCGGGCGTGATCCATCGCGATGTCAAGCCGTCCAATATCCTGATCAATAACGACGGCCGCATCAAGATCAGCGACTTTGGCATCGCGCGCATCGAGTCCTCGCAGTTGACGCAGGTCGGCGACGTGCTCGGCACCCCGCATTACATGGCGCCCGAGCAGTTTCTGGGCATTGAAATCGACCAGGAGGCAGATTTGTTTTCGGTCGGCGTCATCGCCTATGAGCTCCTCACGGGGCGCAAGCCCTTTACCGGCAACTCCGCGGCCGTCATGCACCAGGTGCTCAATCAGGCGCCGGCCGATCCGTCAAATCTCAATCCGAAGTTGTCGCCACTGATCGACCGCGTGCTGCACCAGGCACTGGCCAAGAAACGCGAAGACCGGTTTCGTAGCGCGCTTGAATTTTCCGAGGCCTTCCGTGTCGCCATCGATGCCTCGCTCAACCCGGCCCGCAATGCGACAGCCGCACCGCCGGTACCCGCGCCGGACGGCGCCGCCCTCTTGAACACCGCCCGGCTGTTGAATCCCGGCCCTGCCGTATCGTTGACCGCGCCGGACGGCGACGTGACGCCGACACTGACCGGCGACAGCGCAATCAGCCTGGACACCGGCGTCAAGAAAGCGCGGCTGCTGGTGATCGACGACGAAGAACGAATATTGACGGCGCTGAAGTCGCTCTTCCGTCAGCGCTATCACGTTTTCACCACGACCGACGGCAACAAGGCGCTCGATTTCATGGGCAAGTTTCACGTGCATGTCATCATCAGCGACCAGCGCATGCCGATCATGCCCGGCAACGAACTCTTACGCCGGTCGCAGGAAATTTCACCGCGCAGCGTGCGAATTCTCCTGACCGGTTACTCGGATCTGGCCGCCATCGTCGGCTCGATCAATGATGGCGAGGTCTATCGCTTTATCAGCAAGCCATGGGACAACAAGGATCTGCAGACCATCGTGGCGGAGGCGGCGACCATCGCGCTCCAACTCGCCGACACCAAGGCGGTGCCGGCCGAGCTGCCGCGCAAAATGGACGCCGGCGTACTGGTAATCGACCGCGATGAGGAAATTTTCCGCGTCGCGCGCGAATTGATCGGCGGCTTGTGCCCGGTGGTTTACGCGGCCGACGTCGATGCGGCGCTCGCCGCGATGCAAGCGCGGGAAATCGCGGTCGTGATCACCGACGTCGAAGCCGGCGACGGACAATTGACCGCCATGCTGAAACTCCTGAAGCAGGAAAACCCGCAAATCCTGACCATAGTCGTCACCACGGCATCGGATTCCGACCTCGTGATCGAACTCATCAACGAGGCGCAGATTTTCCGCTTCCTGCAGAAGCCGGTGAACGTGCGTCTGCTCAAAGGCCACCTGCATGCCGCGCTGCAACGTTATCTGACCTACAAAAAAGCTCCGGAACTGATCAGCGCGCACCGCGTGCAGCCGGCGGAAGGGGTGCGTGTGTCCTCGCTGGGCGCGCGCATCCTCGACGGCATCAAATCATTGCGCGGACGCTGGTTCGGAACTTAGTTGCACCCTTCAGCCAGCGCCACCTCGGGAAACCTGCCCGCGCGATAACGGAACACGCGGCCGTGCCGGGTCTCGAACTGCACGGCGTAGCGGTGCTCGACTTGAAATTGCGGGGAATATGAGC
>JAYVME010000435.1:0-7782 GCA_043759115.1 Betaproteobacteria bacterium
GCCTTTCACCAGCGTGACGCCAATGATGAAGACCGCGATACCGCAGTGCGCGAGCAGCATGCCGTAGTAACTGCGCGGCTGGCTCGCGAGACGCGCGCCCAGGCTGCCGCTAAGCGAGGCAAGACGCGTATACAGATTGAGCGCTGTGGACGTGACGACCCACAAGGCGAGCGCAAGACCGAAACTGACGAGCGGCGACCACGCGCCGAACGCGAATGGCAATACCAGCGCGGTGACGATGCTGACCGCAAACGCCCATTTCAACCGCGTCGCAATATCCGGCAGGCTCGCTTCCTTCCAGCGCGCGAGCGGGCCTATCCCCATCAGGAAAATGGCCGGCGTCATCAGCGGCACGAACACGCTGTCGAAATACGGCGGGCCCACCGAGATTTTGCCAAGATTCAGCGCATCGAGGAACAATGGATAAAGCGTGCCGAGCAATACCGAACCGGCCGCCACCACCAGCAGCGCATTGTTGGCGAGCAGCATCGATTCCCGCGATACCACCGCGAAGTCGCCACCGAGCCCGACCCGCGGCGCGCGCCATGCGAAGAGGATCAAGGAACCGCCGATCACGATCGCAAGAAAAGCGAGTATGAAAATGCCGCGTTTGGGATCGGTTGCAAATGCGTGCACCGAAGTCAGCACGCCGGAGCGCACGAGAAACGTGCCGAGCAGACTGAGACTGAACGCGCAAATCGCAAGCAATACGGTCCAGCTTTTAAAACCGCCGCGCTTTTCGGTAACCGCCAGCGAGTGCATGAGCGCGGTGCCCACCAGCCAGGGCATGAAGGAGGCATTCTCGACCGGATCCCAGAACCACCAGCCGCCCCAACCGAGTTCGTAATACGCCCACCAGCTGCCGAGCATGATGCCGATGGTCAGAAAGCACCACGCGAGTGTGGTCCACGGCCGCGACCAGCGCGCCCACGTCGCATCGAGCCTTCCGCCCAGCAAGGCGGCGATGGCGAATGCAAAGGCCACCGAGAAGCCGACGTAGCCCATGTAAAGCATCGGCGGATGTATGACCATGCCGGGATCCTGCAACAGCGGATTGAGATCGCGTCCATCCGCGGCCGCTGGAAACAACCGCTCGAACGGATTGGACGTGAGCAGCATAAACAAAATAAATCCCACGCTGACGAGCCCCATCACGCCGACCACGCGAGCGACCATCTCTTCGGGCAGGTGGCGGCTGAACACCGTCACCGCGACCGTCCACACGTTGAGCATCAGCACCCATAACAACAGCGAGCCCTCGTGCGATCCCCAGGTCGCCGCCAGGCGATATTGCAGCGGCAACTGCGAATTGGAGTTGGTGGCGACATTGAGCACCGAGAAGTCGTTGTGCACGAATGACCATGCGAGACAGCCGAACGCAATCGCGACAAAGGTGAATTGCCCCTGCGCCGCCGGGCGCGCCAGCGCCATCCACGCGGCATTGCCGCGCGCAGCACCCGCTATCGGCAACACGCCCTGCGTCAGCGCCAGCAACAGCGCGAGTATCAATGCAAATTGACCGATTTCTGGGACCATGTCCGCGCCTTCTATTTGGTGATCACGCTTTTTTGCGCTTTTTGCGCCTGTTCTATCGCGTGCGCCGCATCGGGCGGCATGTAGTTTTCATCATGCTTGGCCAGCACTTCGGTCGCCGCGAACGCGCCGTCGGGCATGAGCCGGCCCTGCGCGACGACGCCCTTACCTTCCTTGAACAGATCCGGCAGGATGCCGGTATACACCACGGGAATCGTTTGCGCGGTGTCCGTCACGCGGAAATGCACCGTCAACCCATCATTCTCGCGCTTGAGACTGCCGGACTCGACCATGCCGCCGATGCGAAACGCCTTACCGCGCGGCGCCTCGTTCGCGACGACCTGACTGGGACTGAAGAAAAATACCAGATTGCTCTGGAATGCATTCAAGACCAATGCGGCCGCAATGCCCAGCGCCGCCAGGCTGGCGGCGATGATGGCCATTCGTTTATGTCTGGGTTTCATCGATTGAACTGGATAGCGGACGGCGCGGTGCTGCGAAGCACGATCAACGCACAATAGACCCTGCCCGCCTCCCGGAGTTTACATTCGAAATCATGAATGAGCGCGTATTCTACCGGATTGCGGCGGTGGCAGTTGCATTGTAGACGGACGTTACGTTTTTGTGCGCGGCGCCATTTGATCTCTATCAATCTATTGTTTTTTAGTTCACGCACATCGTTCGAGGCGTAACTTTTCAACACCCCATCGCATTCCCGGCGCTCCTCAACGTCCTGCGCGGACCTGTTGTGGGCACCTCCAAATCACCACGCTTGGCCCACGCATCGCGGCAAGCTCGCGCGGCAACCCAATATCTTGACTTGGATCAATACGTGCCGACAATAGATGCGTAGATTCCATGAGCAGAGATTGCCTGCTGGCCGCAACGCTGAATGCAAAAACCAGGGCAATTAGCCGATCGGCGTGTTGTGGCCTCGTTCAGGAAAATTAAGTAGCACTCGATCCACCGATAAGGGTTGACTGGCAATATGAGATTCGGATTTCTGGCGCCATTTTTCGCATCCTTCGCTGCTCGCGTCGATGGCGCGACGGGAGCGAGCTTTGCCGCTACACCGGTGAAGCTCACGCTGCGCGCGAAAGGCATTCTCGCTTTTGTGTTGCTGATGGTCTATATAGCAATCGTCGCAGTCATCGTGGGACAGCAATGGCACAAGTCGTTGGTCTTGAGCGAGCAGTTGGAGCAACTCGATGCCCTGGAGAAGAAGGTCGAACTGCTTGAAAGTGCATTGGCCCATGCGCTGCTTGAAGTGCAGGCTCGAACCTTTTCCCGGAACCCCGCCGAAGCATCCAAGAACCTTTTATTGGATATCGAACTGATGCGACGGAACGTGGAGAAGCTAACACAGCAATATCCGAAGCTCGTCCCGATCCACGAGCGCGTGGGCCGCAATCTCGCCGAGCTGCTCGCTGCGCCGGCGCGCGAAGGCTTCGTCACGCTGCGCCAAAGCATGGATGACATGGGTGCGCAAATAAACAACATTTCGCAAGAGGTACATGATACGAGGGAGGTGGTGGTGAATGACTCCCGTCAACTGTCCGAAAGGATCGTGTTGATCGCGGTATCCACGGGCCTGCTCGGTGCCATTGTATTCGGCACGGTGGTCATGCTGTTTTTCAATGGGCTGGCACGGGATATCCGCGCACTCGAAGCGCGCGCGGTCGATGTCGTCGGCGGCTATGGCGGTGCGCCGCTTCATATCACGCGCCACGATGAAGTGGGCGGTCTGATGCACGCCGTCAACCGCATGCAGCGGGAGCTTCGCCACCGCGAACAGCAACTGGAAATGTCGCGGCAGCAGCGGTTTCACCACGAGAAGATGGCCGCGATCGGTTCTCTCGCGGCCGCGGTTGCGCATGAAATCAACAATCCGATCGCCGCAATTACGGGCATTGCGCAAGCCCTCAGCGATGCCAAACAAACCCATCTTTGCCAAGACGCCGAGATGTATGGCTGCTATCCGGAGCTGATACTCGAGCAGGCCAAACGCATCGCTACGATTACGCGCCAGGTTGCCGAGCTGACCGCGGCGCACCCGCCGGTCCTGGAACTGCTCGACCTCAACGCACTGGTGACGAATACGTGCAACTTCATCAGCTACGACCAGCGTTTCCGCGGCATCGCCCTGGCAATCGAACTCGACCATGATCTGCCCGCGATCGAGGCTGTCGCCGATCATCTGACGCAGGTGCTGATGAACCTGTTGATCAACGCGGCCGATGCGCTGCAAGGAGTGACCGAGCGCAAACCGACCATTCGCGTCGTGACTCGCACCGCCGACGGCGGGGTTCTGATTAAGGTGAGCGACAACGGTTGCGGCATGGACCGCGCCGTTTTGTCGCGGGCATTCGAAGACTCCTTTACCACCAAGCCCATCGGCACCGGCTGCGGCCTCGGGCTGTTTCTGTGCAAGATGCTGGTCGAACAGCGCGACGGTCGCATTGAGCTCGAATCGACGCCGGACGTCGGCACCACGGCGCAAATCTGGCTGCCGCTTGAGCACCAACAGCAGATCGCAGCCTGATCGCCCGCCATGGCGTTCCTGCACGTTCTTGTTATCGATGACGAACCGGCAGTGCGGCAGGTTCTCGCCGCAGCGGTGAGCAAAGGCGGCTATTCGGTGGATCAGGCGGCGACCGTCGGTGAAGCGGCGGCAAAGCTCGCCCGCGGCGACGTTGATGTGGCGCTGTGCGACCTCAAGATGCCGGACGGCAACGGCATCGATCTGGTGCGCAACAGCCGCGCATCCGGGATCGACACGACCTTCATCATGGTCACAGCTTTCGCGTCGCTGGAAACCGCCGTGGATGCCCTGCGGGCAGGCGCTTTCGACTACATCATCAAACCCGTGCATAACCACGAAGTCTTGCACCGGCTGTCGCAAATCGAGGCGCTGCGCGGGTTGCGCGAAGAAAATGTGGTCTTGCGCAAGGTCGTGAGCAAAAGCGCGCCGAAACGGTACCGTTTCACCTCACCCGGGATGCTCGAAACGGAACGGCTGGTGAGCAAGGTTGCACCCACCGACAGCACGGTTTTGATCACCGGAGAAAGCGGCACCGGCAAGGGAGTGGTGGCACGCGCGATCCACGAGCAGAGCGCGCGGCGCGACGCCTTGTTTCTCGCGGTCAACTGCAGCGCCATACCCGGAGAGCTTCTGGAAAGCGAATTCTTCGGGCACACCAAGGGTGCGTTCACCAGCGCCGAGCGCGCGCGCAAGGGGTTGTTCCTCGAGGCTGACAAGGGCACGTTGTTCCTCGACGAGATCGGCGAATTGCCGCTGCCTATGCAGGCCAAGCTGCTGAACGTGGTCGAGGACAAAGAGGTGAGGCCGCTCGGAAGCGAGCAAGTGCGTCATGTGAATACCCGGATCACTGCGGCGACCAACGCCAATCTCCTGGAAAGAGTCAACCAGGGCAGATTTCGCGAGGACCTGTATTTCCGGCTGAGCATGTTTCATATCCCGATTCCGCCGCTACGCGAACGGCAGGCCGATATACGCGGGCTGATCCAATTCATGCTGCGCGACGCTAAGTCCGGGAGCGGTGAATCGCGGGTGATCGAGATCGATCCGATGGCCGAGGAAATCCTGCTCGCGTATGGTTGGCCGGGCAACGTCCGGGAGCTTGAGAACGTGATCAACCGGGCGCGCATCCTCGCCGAAGGCAACTGTGTTACCGTTGGCGACCTGCCTTTGGAGATCATCAGGGTAACCTCGCCCCGGCTGACCGCTGGCACAACGATTGCTGAAAAAGGGTGTCTGCGCGAGCAACTGCGAATGCTCGAAGTCGATATTCTTCTACGGGCAATCGATGACGCCGGAGGTGACCGCAGACTGGCTGCGCAAAGGCTTGGCATCAGCCTATCGACTGTCTACAGCAAGCTCGCCGAACTGGAGCACCAGTGAGACGCGTGAGATTTTTGATTGCCGGGTTCCAAGTCGGCACTGGGCACAATCATGATTGTGGTGGCTGTTTTCAGATCTTTATCGGGCGCAAAGCGAAAGTCGTGCGGGTAGCACGAATACACTACGAAAGACAAGGAGATCCTAATGTGTAAAAACAATGAGCAAGCGGCCAGCCATGCGAGCCGCGTAATCCTCGCCGCAATCGCGGCGGGCCTGTCGGTAATGCTGGCAAGCTGCGCCACCGCACCTCCGCCGCCAGCGGAGATGAAACGCCTGGTCTGGCCCGCCCCGCCCCTCACCACCCGCATCGAGTTTGTGCGTTCCATCGTCAGCGACCAAGACCTCGGCCATGACACCACCTTCAGCCAGCAGTTGGCCAATTTTCTTGGCGGCGAAAAGCCGACACCCAACCGCATCGCCGAACCCATGGGGATCGCGGTTTCCGACGACGGGAACCGTGTTTACGTGTCGGACTACGCGCAACACGCCGTGTTCGCATTCGACTTCGCGCAGAAGACCTTCCTCAAAATCGGCAAAGACGCGCCCCTCGCCCAGCCGGTGGGGATCGCCCTCGATGCGGACGAAAATATTTACGTCGTCGAACAGGCGAAGAAAGGCATCGGCGTCTTCAGCCGGAAAGGAGAAAGTATCCGGTTCATCACCGATCCCTCGGTCGAGAGGCCCAGCGGCATCGCCATCGATCGTGAACGCGGAAAAATCTATCTCGCCGACACCGCCCACACCAAGTCCGAGACGCATAACGTCAAGATCTTCAATCTGGAAGGCAAGCTCGTCGGCACCGTTGGCCGCGGCAAAGGTTCCGGACCGGGCGAGTTTTTGTTTCCCACTTATGTAACCGTGGACGCACAGGGCAATCTCTATGTCACCGACACGCTCAATTCGCGGGTTCAGCTCTTCGATTCCGCCGGGAACTATGTCAAGAGCTTCGGCGAGCGCGGCAATAGCTGGGGAATGTTCGACAAACCGAAAGGCGTTGCGACCGACAGCTTTGGTAACCTGTATATAGTGGATTCAGGGTGGAGCAATGTCCAGATCTTCAACCCGAAAGGACAGATACTGCTGTTCTTCGGCGGCCGCGGGCCGATCCCCGGCATGTTGAAGAATCCAACGGCCATCGCCATCGACAAGCAAAACCGAATTTATGTGGCCGACTATCTCAATCACCGGGTCGAGATGTACCGGCTCGTGAACACGACCGCCTCCGACAGCTTCCTCAGCCCCCCAGTCGAAACCAAAGCGAATACGATCCCAGCGGAGAAAAAACCAGCCGCCAAAAAGTGACCGATCGTGCCGAAAAATAGAAATCTTCTTCTCAATTTGCCACAAGCGCGCGGGGCGCCTTCCCGTGAGTCAGCATCCTTGGGGCCGGCAGCGGCGTTTTATATATGCTCCCCCCAAACCTTTTAACACCCGCAATCAAAAGCAAGTTTCACCTGCTTGCGTTTCTGGTCCTGTTCGCAGTTCTAGCAAGCGCGCTTGTTCTGAGCGCCTGCGCCCCGCAAAACCAGTGGCTTTCGGTCCTGTTCGAACCGGTACCGCCAGCCGACCAAGGAATATTGACCGAACCGGTGGTTCGCCAACCGCGCCGCCCGCCGTACAAACCCCCTGAGCCGCCCCCGATTGTGGAAATGAAGGAAGCACCCCCCCGGACCGATTGGGCGGCGCTGCTGGAAGAACTTCCGAAGGATAGCGGCGGCCGTACGGACTGGGTACGCGCGCTGAACGAGAAGCTCATTGCGCCGAAACCCGGGCTTGATCCCAAAGCCGAGGACCAGCCGGTTGTCGACATCGATGTGGAACTCATCCCCAAAGACCAACCGGCATTCAAGGCCACGTATCCGCACAAAGTCCACACGCAAATCCTCGCCTGCGCCAACTGCCATCCGGCCATCTTCCAGATGGAAAAAGGCGCGGATCCCATCACGATGGAAAAAATCTTCGCCGGGGAATATTGCGGACGCTGCCACGGCAAGGTTGCGTTCGAAGTCGCCAGCGGCTGCCCGCGCTGCCACTTGGGGATGCCGCGATGATACGCTCCTCGCTGTGTATTGCCTTCGCTCTCTTGGCGGCCCTCCTGCCCGTTCACCAAGTGGGGGCCGAGGTAGGCGACATCGTGTTTACCCGTAAGACGCCGGGGACGGAGGATATTCCGCCCGCGGTTTTCCCTCACTTTCTGCACCGCATGCAGTACAAATGCCATGTGTGCCACGACGAGATCACCGTCATGAAGGCGGGGGCGAATCCGATCACCATGGATGCGATTCAGGAAGGCAAGTTTTGCGGGGTCTGCCATGACGGAAAAACGG
>JAYVME010000436.1:0-7777 GCA_043759115.1 Betaproteobacteria bacterium
CCAGTTGCTGTGCAGCAACTGGCCCTGGAACAACGCCGCCGGCTCCCAGTCCGCGCGCAGCGTGAGGGCCTCGCGGATTTCGCCCAGCGCGAGCGGCACCTGGCCCGCGGCCCACGCGGCCTGGGCGATGCTGTAATGCGCTTCCGGCAGCGCTGGGTAAGGCATAGCGAGATTCTGCGTCAACTGCAGGACCGCCGCCTTGTCCGGGTGGCGCGCGAGCAGCGTATTTAATTGCATGAAATTATTGCCGACATTGTCCTTGTCGGCGGCCAGCGATTTTTCGAGCAACGGCTGTGCGTCGGCGAGCCGCGCCTGGTTTACCAGCAATGTGGCCAGTATCTGGCGCGCCTGCTGCGATTCGGGGTCGGCCGCCATCCAGATACCGGCGGCTTCGAGCGCGGCGGCGAGGAAACGCGTATTCCACGCCACTTCGGCCGCCCGTTGCGCAATGCGCGGGTCGCGGGTTTCACGCGCCAGTTCGAGAAACGACTGCACCGCGACGTTGTTCTGGCCGCGCTGTAACGCGATCTCCGCGAGCAGCAACTTGAATAATACCGCCTGGCTCATAGCCTGCGCCGGCAGCACCGGCGGCTTCGCCGTCGGCCGCACCACGACACGCGGCGCCTGCGCGGCGACGTTAAGCTGCTCCGGCGGCGCTTCCGACTGCACCGGCTGCTGGGCACAGGCGGCAAGGGCTAGCGCCGGAATCCACACGGTAAGCTGATAAATGTTCATTGGGAACGCTGGATAAGCTCGAAGCGGCTGGCTGGGATACAGATAAGAGCGAATTATAGTTCGCAAGTTCTTCATAAACCGTGACATATTAGGTATATTTAGCGCCCACTACAAGCCATTCGCACGCCGCGCGCACCAGACTGAAGAAAATAATGAGCCTGCAATCCGCCGAGATTACTGTTTCCGCCCAAGGGCTTTCGCGCCAATTCGGCGCCCACACGGCTGTCGATGGCGTGAGTCTCGAATTGAAACGCGGCGAAATTTTGGGCTTTCTCGGGCCCAACGGCGCGGGTAAAACCACCACCATGCAAATGCTGACCGGCAATCTCGCGCCATCCCTGGGCGCGATCAGTATCTGCGGAATTGATCTCGCCGAACAGCCGACCGCGGCGAAAGCGCGCATCGGCTACCTGCCGGAAACACCGCCGCTCTACCGCGAGCTCACCGTCCGCGAATACATCGATCTTGCCGCGCGCCTGCATCGCGTGCCCAAGTCCGCGCGCGCCGCGGCGATCGACGATGCGCTCGCGCGCTGCGGGCTCTCCGATGTCACAAAAAAACTGATCGGCACGCTGTCCAAAGGCTACCAGCAGCGCGTCGGTATCGCGCAGGCGATCGTGCACCAGCCCGATGTCGTGATACTCGATGAACCCACGATCGGGCTCGATCCCAACCAGATCCGCGAAATCCGCAATCTGATCCGCGAACTCGGTCGCGACCGCAGCGTAATACTTTCGACGCACATCCTGCCGGAAGTCGAAAGCGTGTGCGACCGCGTGCAGATACTGCATCACGGCGCCACGGTATTCAACGACACGATTGCGGCACTCACGCAGTATCAGGGCGGGCGCATGATACTGCTCGGCTTGAAGCATCCGCCGGCCGCGGGCGAGATCGCCGCGGTGCCCGGTGTTGCGCGCGCCGAACCGGCCGGCGACAGGTTGTTTCGCGTGAGCTTCACTGAGCACGCCGATCCGACCGATGAACTCGTGCGGCGGGCCGTGGAAAAATCGTGGGGCCTGTACCAGCTCACGCCGGCGCAAAAAAGCCTCGAAGATGTGTTCGCGCACCTGACACGCAAGGAGGAACAAGCATGAGAAACGCCAGACGAGAGGCGTTAGGCGTGAGGCGGAAAACCAAAACCTCGGCGTTCCGCTCTTTACTCCTCACCCCTCACGCCTCACGCCTCACGCCTCACGCTATCACTCGCATCCTGGCGGTTAATCCATGTCTATGATTTTCACCATTGCCGGCAAAGAACTGAAAGCGCTGTTCGCGTCCCCGCTCGCATGGGTGGTGCTCACCTTCGTCCAGGTCATGCTCGCGTTCGGCTTTCTCAAACGGCTCGACGATTTCATGCAGATTCAGCCGCAACTGGTCCAGATGCCGAATCCGCCGGGCATCACCGAACTCGTGGCCTCACCGGTTTTTGCGACGCTGGCGATCATATTTCTCTTCGCGGTGCCGCTGCTCGCCATGCGGCTGATTGCGGAAGAGCGGCGCAATCAAACCATGGTATTGCTGCTGTCGGCGCCGTTGTCGATGACCGAAATCGTGCTCGGAAAATTTGTCGGCCTGGTGACTTTTCTGTGGCTGATCGTCGGCCTCACGACCTTGATGCCCCTGTCTCTACTCATGGGCGGACGCCTGGATTTCGGCCTGCTCGCGAGTCTCGTCATCGGCGTGGCGCTGCTCGCCGCCTGCTTCTCCGCGGTCGCGCTCTATGCCTCGTGCCTGACCGCGCAGCCGTTCGTCGCCGCCATGATCGCCTTCGGCCTCCTGCTCGGCATGCTGCTCGCCGGCGAGACCGCCGCGGACGGCTTGCGCGGACGCGGCTGGGCGGTGCCGGCGGAACTCGCGCAGGTGCTGTCGCCGCTGAAAAATTTTGAATCGTTCGGCAAGGGCGTGCTCGACAGCTACAACGTAATTTGCATGTTGCTGCTGCTGGCGGTTTTTCTGATTCTGACCATCCGCCGCCTGGACGCGGTGCGGCTGCGCGGATAAGACTATGCGATACACCCCAAAACCGCGCACCCGGATGCTGTTGCAAAACGGCGTGTTCGTGCTGCTGCTGATTGCGCTCGCGGCGCTCGTCGCGTTCTTCGCGCGCGAATATCGAACCGAGTACGACCTCACGCAGAATGCGCGCAACACCATCTCGCCGCAAACGCGCGACGTGCTGGGCAAGTTGAGCGGGCCGGTCAAGATAACGGTGTTCGCGACGCGCCAGGACGTGCGCGGCGATGCACGCAAGCAGGTGCAGGATTTCCTGGCGCCCTATCAGCGCATCAGGCCCGATATCGCGGTCACGTTTGTCGATCCGCGCGAAGAACCCAAGCTCGCGCAGGCCGCCGGCATCCGCGTCAACGGCGAATCGGTCATCGAATACAATCAGAAAAGCGAGCACCTGACCGAATACAACGAACAATCGCTGATCAATTCCCTGATGCGTCTGGCGCGTTCGGGCGACCGCCTGGTGATGGTGCTCGAGGGTCATGGCGAGCGCCGGCTCTCGGGTACGGCCAACCATGACCTGGGCGAGTTCGGCAAGCAACTGGCGGCCAAGGGGTTCAAAACCAACAGTCTCAACCTCGCCGTCGCGCAGGACGTTCCGGCCAATGCCAGCATGCTGGTGATCGCCAGTCCGCAGGTCGATCTGCAACCGGCCGAAGTACAGAAGATCAAACAGTACGTGCAAAAAGGCGGCAATTTGCTGTGGCTGATCGACCCGGAGCCTTTGCGTGGCCTGCAGCCCGTCAGCGAGCTGCTCGGCCTCGTGCTCGGACCCGGGACCGTGGTCGACCCCGACGCTGCGCGGCTCAATGCGTCGCCGACCGTGGCGATTGCGGCAAGCTACGGCCGGCATGCCATCACCGACAATTTCCGGCTTAACACCGTCTTCCCGCTCGCGCGCCAGATCGGTGTCACTGAAGGCGGTGACTGGCGCATCACACGCCTCGTTGAAGTCGCGCCGCGCGGCTGGCTCGAGATGGGCAAACTCGACGCCACCATCGCCTTCGACAAAGCGCGCGACGTGCCGGGCCCGGTGAACATCGCGGCCGCCCTGGAGCGCACTATCAAAGAGCGCGCCCAGCGCGTTGTCGTGGTCGGCAATGGCAACTTCCTCGCCAACACCTTTGTCGGCAACGGCGGCAATCTCGACCTCGGCATCAACATGATCAACTGGCTCGCGGGCGACGATGCGCTAATCGCGATCCAGCCGCGCCCGTCGCTCGACAGCGGCCTCGAACTCGGGCGCGGCGCTCAATATCTGATCTTGTTCGGTTTCCTGATTTTCCTGCCGCTCGCTTTCGTGAGCATGGGTGTCATGATCTGGTGGCGCCGTCGCAAGGCATGAACAAGCGGCGGTGGCTGAATCTGGCGTTGCTGGCGGCGGTCGCAGCACTGGCTCTTTTTGCCTACTACAAGCCGCACAAGAGCGAGCCGCAACAAAAGCTGTCGGTGCTGAAGGCGGCCGACGCGAAAATTATCAAGGTTGAGATCGCCGGCACAACGCCGTTGCTGCTCGAGCGCACGGGATCGGAATGGAAATTGACCGCGCCGCTGGCCGCGCGCGCCGACAGTTCGCAAATTCAGCGCTTGCTGGAAATACTCGACGCCACGTCGAAAGACCGTTTCCCTGCGATCGGACTCGCGCGCTACGAGTTGAACGAACCTTACGCGCGCGTCACCATCAATCAACAGGCCTTCGGCTTCGGTGCGGTCAACGAGATGAGCCGCGAGCAGTATGTGCTGACGCAGGACGGCATCTACCCGGTGGCGTTGCACTATCGCACGTTACTGCCAAAGAACGCGTTGCAACTCGTCAGCCCGCAATTTTTTGCGCCCGACGAGGCGCCGGTCGCGTTCGAATTCGGCGAATTCAAACTGGTACAGCAGGACGGCAAGTGGCTGCTGACGCCGCCCGCGGCGGATTCGAGTCAGGACGACTTCAATCGCTGGGTCGACGCATGGCGGCTGGCGACAGCCCTTGCCGTGCAACCTTCAAGCGGCCGCAAGCCGCTGACGACGGTCCGGATCAAACTCAAGACGGGTAGTGAAGTGGCGGTCGCCGTTTTACAGCGCGAGCCGCAATTCATCATGGCGCGCGGCGATCAGCCATTTGAATACCAGTTTTCAGCCGCAGCGGCAAAACGGCTGTTCGCGCGACCCGCCGCCATCACGGCACCCCAATAATCATGCCGGAACTGCCGGAGGTCGAAACCACGCGGCGTGGTCTGGCACCCCTCGTATGCGGCGCGACCGTGGCGGCGGTCGTGGTGCGCAACCGCGCCATGCGCCAACCCATTCCGCGCAATCTTGCGCACATACTTACGGGCCGGCGCATCGATGCCCTCGAGCGCCGCGCGAAATATCTGCTGTTCCGCGCCGGCGATGGCACGCTGATCGTGCATCTGGGCATGTCCGGACGCTTGTGGGTGGTCGCCGCGGGCACCCCGCCGGAAACCCACGATCACTTCGACCTGGCACTGGCCAATGACCGCATCGTGCGGCTGCGCGATCCGCGCCGCTTCGGGCTCGTGCTGTGGCACGCCGGAGATCCGCTCACGCACAAACTGTTGCGCGACATCGGCCCGGAGCCGCTCTCCGACGCGCTCAACGCCGGGTGGCTCTATCGCGAAACACGCGGCCGCGGCGGCGCGATCAAGAACGCGCTGATGGACAGTCATCTCATCGCCGGCATCGGCAACATTTATGCGAACGAGGCGCTCTTTCGTGCGCGCATCAACCCCAAACTGCCGGCACGCAGGATCGGACTTGCCCGCTACGCCATCCTCGTCGACAAAATCCGGGAAACGCTCGCCGAGGCGATAGAAGCAGGCGGCTCGAGCCTGCGCGACTATGTGGGTAGCGACGGCCAGGCCGGCAATTTCCAGAATGAGTTCCTGGTTTACGACCGCGCGGGACTGCAGTGCTTCAATTGCGGAGCGCCCGTGCGCACCCTCATTCAAGGACAACGTTCGACGTATTACTGCCCGCGCTGCCAGCGCTGAGGTAAGCGGGGAACGGTACGCAAAAGAATTCCAGAATCGACCGCTATGGCCCGGTTATTCGCATAAGTTTTTACTTGATTAAACTTATAAAATACTTATAATCACATCCGTGATCACGATTGAATGGTCAACCACAGCAGTCCGGCAACTACGCAAGATCGCAGACAAGTCCAAGCGCCAACGCATCTTTGCTGAAACACAGCAATTGGCCGGCTGGCCGAATTGCCCCGGCGACATCAAGCGCCTGCAAGGACGCAATGATTACCGGCTTCGCGTCGTCGACTATCGCGTAATCTTTGAGATCGACCAAAGCGCTACGCCCATCACCGTCACCATCACGCAAGTGGGGAAACGCAATGAACGAACCTACTAACATTCAGATTCTGAAAGGCCCGGACGGGAAACCTGCCTTCGCCGTGATTCCCTACCGTGAATACGTGAGCCTGTCCAAGCGCCGCGCGCCGACCGTTCCCAACGCTGTCGTCGGCAAAGTGATCAATCAGAACATGACGCCTATCCGCGCATGGCGCGAGCACCTTGGGCTGACCCAGTCGATCGTCGCGCAGCGCCTCGGCATCTCTCAAAGCGCGTACGCACAGCAAGAGGCTAAAAGCACCGTGCGGAAATCCACTCGCGAGAAAATCGCCCGCGCCCTCCAGATTGATCCTGAGCAACTGGCTATCTGACTCATATGATGACGAACGGCGTGATAGCGGGGCTGCGCAATCCGCGCCGTCCCGCCCGCTTACCGCTTACTGCTCGCGAATTGCTGTTTCCTGCGACGCGCCACAAAACCCAGTAGCGCTAACCCCGCCAGCATCAGCGCGTAGGTTTCGGGTTCGGGAACCGGCGCTAAAGTGCCTGTGGTATTCAAGGTAAACCCTCCGGCGAAATCAGTACCGAATGTAAAGTCGCTATTAAGTCCGAGCACCTGCCACGAAAACCCGTTACCGAACTGCGCGCTCGCACCTGTCGCAATGAAATCGAAAAATTCGCCGGTCGTCGGAGTGAATCCGTCGAGGAAGAAGATATCGATTTCGCCAAAAAACATTCCAATGCCGCTGATGGTCAAATGATCGAAGCTTGTCGCGCTGGCGACTTCGAGCAACAGATGCCCGCCGGCGTCAAGCGTGAAGTTGCCGTTGACGGCAATGTGGCCGGGCGAAAAGCCGGGACTAACGGTACCGCCAGCGCCAACCTCAACGTTGCCGACGATGGCTCCATTGCCGTTCAGGATTCCGCCTTGAATGTTGATCAAACTCGCCGAAAGTGTGCCGTTGGTAAGAGTGGTCGCGCCTCCCGTTTGCGTGAATGCGCCATTAACATTCAACGCGCTACCCGAGCCGCCAATGTTAATGTTTCCGGTATTTTGCAACGCCGCCTGAGTCGTAAAATCACGTCCGTTGAGAATGCTGAACGAGCCGACGTTCGAAGCGAGGGTGTTGATTTGCGCGAAGGAGGAGCCGACTCCGCTATTGTCTATCGTGCCACTGCTCAAGAGCAACGTGCCGCCGTTGCGCGCCTGCATCACCCCGGCATTGATCCCGCTGCTCAACGAGATATCCAGCCGCGTCGGCGTGGTCGCTTCGATCAGCCCGTAGTTCGTCAGCGCCAGCGTGCCCGGGCTAGCCCCGCCGTTAAACGTGGCATCGCCCAGCGAGCCGCCTCCGCGTATCGTGTGCCCCGCCGCATTCACCAACTGGCCACCAACCACGCGATTCTGAACATTGTCGCCCAACTCCAATACCCCGCTGCCCTGCAACGTCACCTGCCCGTTCACATTGAGCCGCGTCTGGTCGAAGATCCAAGCCCTGAACGGGTTCCCCTCCGGGTTCGTCGAGTTCAGACTGAGCACTCCGTTGTTGGTGATCGTACCCTTCAACGTCACCCCTTATGGCAAAACCGAAACTACCTCGCTCAATTTGCGCCGAAACGATTGCGTGTTGAACTGACTTTACGTCTGTGACAGTCGAATATGGCGCGCCAAATCGCCTTGCAGGACATTACACACGTGTGGGTAACATAGA
>JAYVME010000437.1:0-7774 GCA_043759115.1 Betaproteobacteria bacterium
ATCCCGTACAAGGGCAGCGCGCCGGGCCTCGTCGCATTGATCGGCGGCGAAACAATGATCGGCTTTGCCGATATGCTCATCACCCTGCCGCACGTCAAATCCGGCAAGCTGCGCGCGCTCGCCGTCACCGGCGCGCAGCGCTCGCGACTGATGCCCGAGCTGCCGACCATTGCCGAATCCGGGCTGCCCGGCTACTCGGTCACCGCGTGGTTCGGCCTGCTCGCCCCCGCCGCCACACCCCCCGACAGCGTGACGCGCATCAGCGCCGAAATCCAGAAAGGTTTCAAGACCGTGCAAATGCAGGGCCGCTTCTCGGTGATGGGTGCGGATCCGGTCGGTAACACGCCCGAGCAATTTGCCGCTTTCCTCGGAACCGAAATGGCGAAATGGGCCAGGCTTGTCAAGTCCGCCGGCATCCGCGGCGAGTAGATTTTTTCCCAGGAACCCCATGGCACGCGTCTCGCTCATCGCGGAAAAAGACCATCCCGAATTGGCCGATCTCATCGGCGCTTACAACATGCACACCCGCGTTGCGCGCGCGTTGCGCATCGACACGGAAGCCGCATCAACGTCATGACCCAGCGGGCTGCCATCGTCGTCGAGGACGATCCCTTCACACGCCTCATCGAGGTCGTGCTTGATCCCGCGGCGACCGCTGAACGTCGCGCCGCATTTGCCGACTTTTTCGCGCACGATGAACCCGATTTCGCAGGCTGGTGCGACCGCGTGCGGCGCGCGGCATCCGCGCTTTATCCGGCCGAGGTGCGGTTGGTGTCGTCGCAGACGGAGATGCGCGAGCGCCTGCCCGGCGCCCACGCGCTGGTGGTCGAGTCGCTGCACGTAGGACACACAGAACTGGCTGCCGCCGACCGGCTGGCGGTGGTACAGAAATACGGCACCATCACCCGCAACATCGATGCCGACGCCTGCGCCACCGGCAACGTCAAGATACTGACGCTGCGGCGACGCGCCAATATCGCATGCGCCGAGCACACGTTTGCGCTGATGCTGGCGCTCGCGAAAAAACTTCATCGACTCCACGGCCTCATCAGCAACGAGCAACTCACGGCGGCGGGTTACTCGCCGCAATCCTTCGATCGTAAACATACGGCAGGCTCCAACTGGGGGCGCATCGGCGGCCTGCAGATGCTCTACGCGTCGAAGCTAGGCATCGTCGGCCTGGGCGAGATCGGCCGCGAAGTAGCGCTGCGTGCCGCCGGCTTCGGCATGCGGGTCCTCTACTATCAGCGCACGCGCCTCCCCGCGGTCGAAGAGCAACAATTGAACGCCGAATATTTTCCGCTCGACAAGTTGCTCGCGCAAAGCGATTGGGTGGCGATCAATTTACCGGGCAGTCCTTCCACGCATAATCTGATCGACGGCACGCGGCTTGCGCGGATGAAGCGCGGCGCGTGCCTGATCAACATCTCGCGCGCCGAAATCATCGAGCGCGATGCGCTCATCGCGGCGCTGGCGTCGGGGCATCTCGGCGGTTTTGCGCTCGACCCACTATACGAAGAGCCCGGCCGCACCGACGATGCGTTGCTGAAATTCGACAACGTGATTCTGACGCCGCATATCGCCGCCCAACCGCGCTTTAATGCGCTCAACGATATCGAAGAACTGATCGTGGGCCTCGCGCGAACGCTAGCGCCTACCCTATGAATATCCGCGTAGCGCTGGCGGCAATCGCGGCGGTTGCGGCAAACGCCGCCAGCGGCGCAACGGATGCCGGCACCGGTGCGGCGGCGTGGCCGACGAAACCGCTGCGCTTTATCGTACCTTTTCCGGCCGGCAGTTGACCCGGTCGCCGCGATGATGGAGGCTACCGTTATTGAGGAAGGTCTGAAAAATAGCACTTCCGTCGTTCCCGCGCGTGAGAGCCTGCCCCGGCAGGTATCAGGCCGGGGCGGGAACCCAGGAAATTTAAATGCTTCCGGATGCCCGCCTACGCGGGCATGACGATTAATCAGAGGTTCCTTAAAGGAGAGCACATGCGTAACTTGATATTCTGCTTTGTAGCGCTGGCGATTGCATTACCGGCGCACGCCGCCGATCCCGCGACCGCGTATCCGGCGAAACCGGTGCGCATGATCGTACCGTGGGCGCCCGGCGGCTCGACCGACGTGCTCGCGCGCATAGTCGCGCAACACTATGGCGAAGTTTTAAAGCAAACCTTCGTCGTCGACAACCGCCCCGGCGCGAGCGGCAACATCGGCTCCGACATCGTCGCCAAGGCGCAGCCGGACGGTTACACCCTGCTGGTCGGCTCGATGAGCACGCATGTCATGAATCCGGCGCTATTTTCGAAAATGCCGTTTGCGGGCGTCGACGATTTCGCGCCGGTCGCGCTGCTCGCGTATGTGACCAACGTGCTGGTCGTTCATCCGTCGGTAGCGGCAAACTCGGTAAAGGAACTGATTGCGCTCGCGAAAGCCAAACCCGGACAAGTCAGTTACGCATCGGCGGGCGTCGGCTCGACCAATCACCTGTCGGCCGCCCTGTTGGAACGGATGGCCGGCGTGCAGATGCTGCACGTGCCCTACAAAGGCGGCGCGCCTGCGGTCGTCGATCTCGTCGGCGGGCAGGTCAACCTCTTCTTCACCGGCCTCACCAACGTGCAGGAGCACGCGCGCGCCGGTAAGCTGAAGATTCTCGCAGTGACCGAAAAGAAACGCGCTGACAGCCTGCCCAACATGCCGACCGTCGCCGAGACCCTGCCCGGCTATGAACTCGCGGTGTACTACGGCATGTTCGCGCCCAAGGGCACGCCGAAAGAAATTGTGCTGAAGCTCAACGCCGAAGCCAACCGCACGCTGCAACTGCCGGAAGTCAAAGGTCGGTTAACCGCGTTAGGCGTCGAGCCGGCAAAACTGTCGCCGCAGCAGTACGAGACCATATTGCGCACCGACCTCGCCAAGTGGACGAAGATCATCAAGGACATCGGCGCCAAGGCGGACTGACGTCGTATCTCTATTTGCGTGATTGACCGCGCGCAGTCCCGCAAGGCAAAGCGATAGCGCCAATCTGTTCGGACATTGAGCATGGCCGCCTCACGACGCACGCAGTCAATCAAGAGCAGTTGACTACTGCGTCGCCTGCGCCATCTGGATCACCGGCTGCGCGCCGGACTCCGACAACAGCACCGTCATCATGTTGGTGACCAGCACCGCGCGCTGCTCTGACGTCAACGCCACGATTTTCTTTTCTTCGAGTTGTCTCAACGCACCGTCGACCATGCCGATCGCGCCTTCGACCAGCCGCTGGCGCGCCATGACCACCGCTTCCGCCTGCTGACGCCTCAACATTGCGCCGGCAATCTCCGGCGCGTAGGCGAGATGCGCGATCTTCGCTTCCTCGATCACGATGCCGGCGACATCGACGTGCTGCTGGATTGCCTCGCGCAATAATGCCGCGATGGCAACGAGATCGGTGCGCAGGCTTTTCCGGTTGTCGCCGCCGCCGTCGGCAATATCATAGGCGTGACCGCTGGCCACCTGGCGCACCGCGGACTCACTCTGGACCTGCAGATAGTTGACGCAGCTCTCAACGTCGAACACTGCTTTCGCCGTATCCTGCACGCGCCACGCGATCACGGCTGCAATCTCGATCGGGCTGCCGCGCTCGTCGTTGACCTTGAGCACCGGCGTGTTCCAGTTGTTGATGCGCAGCGACACGCGCGTTTTGGCGTAGAAGGGATTGACCCAGAAAAATCCGCTCTCGCGCGCGGTGCCCGCGTAGCTGCCGAAGAAAATCATCACGGCGGCCTGGTTCGGTTCAAGCGTAAAGAGTCCCTTCAAACAAAATGCGGACACCGCGAACAACACCACACCGGCCAGGAATTTTGCCGGCCCACCGGGCGTGAGCGCCAGAAAGACCGCGAATGCCATCGCCGCCAGCAACAAACCCAGCATCACCCAGCCGTTGCCGCCCGCAATAACCTGCTCGTCGGTACTGATCGCATTGCTGCCGTGTTCCTGCATAAATTACTCCTTTACGGATTGTTCGGTGTCGTTCGTCTTCACATCCGGATCGAGCCCCAGAAAACGCAGCACCCAGACCAGCACGAAGCCCGCCACCAACGGCCACCAATGCATAAGCACGACCGCCAGTGCCGCGGAAGCGGCGTAGGTGAGCCCCAGCAGAAACACGCCGTAATGGCGCGTGCGCTTGTAGGTCATCATGAGCGCCACCGCCATGAAAACAAATGACGCGGCAAAAACGTAAACGACTATATCCATTGCAATGATCTCCGTTGAACAGCGATTTTACACCGTCTTCCGTGCCGGCACGGAACGCGCGCGGTCGTCGCCTGCTATGATTGTGAAAAACCGCATACGGAGCAGTTACCGGTGTCGCGATCCTCTCCCAAACGCACGCTCTCGACCTGTTGCACGGTGCACATATTGCACGACGGCTTGTCGGACGTAAGCTACGTGCTGCTGCCGATACTCGCGCAGGCGTTCAATCTGTCGCTCGTGCAGGTCGGCGTGATCCGCGCGGTGTGGCGCGCGGCGACCGCCCTCTTTCAGACGCCGGTCGGCCTGGTGGCGGAGCGCCTCGGCGCGCGCAACCTGCTCGCCTTCGGCACCGCGGCGAGCGGCCTCGCCTTCATAGCACTCGGCCAGTCGGCGGGATTTACGGCGATCCTGCTGGCCTTATTTTTCGCCGGCTTCGGTTCGGCATTTCAGCATCCCCTGAGCTCGACGCTCATCTCGCACGCCTACCCCGGCGACGGCCGGCGCGCGGCACTCGGCACCTATAATTTTTTCGGCGACGTCGGCAAATTCGCTTTCGGCGGCGCGGTCAGTCTGTTGTTCGTCGCCGGCGTGCCGTGGCAGGTACCCATTACTGTATTCGGCACGCTCGCTCTCGCCTGCGCGCTGCTGATACTCGTCGCGCTCGATGCTAAGGCCGGACGCAGCGATCACACAACCGCCGCCGCGGACACCGATGGCGCAATCAGCGGCTGGGGGGTACGCAATCGCGCGGGGTTTACCGCGCTGTGTTTGATCGAAATGGTCGACACGAGTGTGCGCACGGGATTCCTGACTTTCATCGCTTTCCTGATGCTGGCGAAAAACCTGCCCGCCGGCTGGGCCGCGCTGTCGGTGCCGCTGCTGCTGATCGGCGGCATGGCGGGCAAGCTTGCGTGCGGCTTTCTTGCCGAGCGCTTCGGCATCGTCCGCACGGTCGTGATCACCGAAATAGGCACCGGCGCCGGCATCCTGCTCATGCTGGTGTTGCCCGACGTTGCGGCGTACCTGGTGTTGCCGCTGCTCGGCATCGCCCTGAACGGCACCTCGTCGGTGCTCTACGCCACCATCGGCGACGTCATCGACAAGGACCGGCTGCCGCGTGCGTTCGGCCTCTTCTACACCATCAATTCGGTCTGCGGGTTGATCGTGCCGCTCGTGTTCGGCTATATCGGCGACACGTTCGGCGTCGCGAAATCGATTGCGATCTGCGGGCTGCTGGCGTTTGCAACCCTGCCGTTGTGCCTGATGCTCAAACGCGCGTTGCATCCGGCCGGAAAATAATCACGCCGCCGCCGCGCGGCCCGGCTTCAATTCCGCAATCAGGAAATCCACCAGCGCCCGGCGGTTCACCGACGAGAAGCGTCCCTGCGGATAAACCGCGTAGAGCCCCGAGGGCTCGCGCGCATCGTCTTCGAGCAGCACACGCACCTGGCGCCGTTTGAGGTAGGGCTCGAACATGAGATCGGGCCCGATCACGATACCCTGGCCGGCGAGCAACGCGTTCATCAGCAGCACGCCGCTATTCGTGCTCAAACTGCCGGCGAGCGCCACCGGCTTGGCGCGCACGCCGCGGCCGCCGCCCGGCCACCGCGCGCGCGATTCAAATTCGGAATAAATGAGGCAGTTGTGTTTTTTAAGCTCCGCGGCGGTGCGCGGATGGCCGTGACGCTTGAGATAAGCGGGCGCCGCGACCGCCTGAAAGCGCACGTCGCGTAACTTGCGGCAGACGAGGTTCGAATCCTGCAGGTTGCCGATGCGCAGCGCGAGATCGAACCCCTCTTCGACCGGATCGACCTGCAGGCTGGTGACACGCACGTCGAGCTGGACAGTCGGATGCAGTTGCTGAAAACGCGTTATAAGCATGCCGACCGGCGACACCACCAGCGTTTGCGGCAACGTCAGCCGCAACAATCCCTGCGGCTGCTCGCGCGCCGAGGTGGCGAACGCCGCCGCCTGCTCGGCGACGTGTTCAAGGTCCTTGCAATAGAGTTGAAAGCGCTCGCCCGCCTCGGTCAGGCTCAGGCGGTGGGTGGAGCGGTACAGAAGCTGCACGCCGAGCGATTTTTCGAGGGCGGACACGTGCCGACTGACCACCGACTTCGACAAATCGAGGCGCGCCGCCGCCTTGGTAAAGCTGCCGGCTTTGACCACGGCGGCGAAACTCGACATCAGGTAAAGGAGGCTGGAAGCGGTAGTCATGTTTTTGCAACAAGGTGTTCGATTTGGACAGGATACCAAAATTTTCTGCAACAGGCAGAATAGCGTCTGTCACGCCACTTGAGGAGCCACAGCATGGCCAAGCAACGCATCAGTTATGTGCCACTCGAAAAAATGGACGCCGCGCAACGCGCGGAGATGGAACGCTGCGCGCGCGAAGGCACGCCGCGCCCCGAAAGTACCGCTGTCCGCGCCCACGTGCCGGCGTGCTTCTGGTTTTTCGCCAATTCATGGAATGACATCTTCCGCAACGGCATCCTCGACCACGCGCTGAAGGAATTGTGCCGCGTCTACGTGTCGCGCTCGGTCATCTGCGAATTCTGCGGCAACCAGCGCTCGATCAAGGGCGCCAACGAGGGCTTGAAGGAAACGCATTACGACGACCTCATCAATTTCGAGAAGTCGGTCAAATACGACGAGCGCCAGAAAGCGGCCCTTGCCTACGCCGAAGCGATCACCTGGCGGCTCGATACCGACGATGCATTCTGGGAGCGCATGAATAAACACTTCAACGAACCCGAACTCGTTGAGCTCGGCTGCGCGATCGGACTTACGATGGGACAGCAAAGCTGGCTGCGCCTGCTCAACATCGAACATCATCAGGTAATGCCGGGCACCGGCGCATCGATGGCGCCGGGATTCGAGACACCGGAAGCGCTGGCCAAATCCAAAGCGTCGCCCGATTACTGGGCGAAGAAATCCGCCGCACCGAAAAAGAACGCCGCTTAGGTGCATTTCAAAATGAGGGTAGCGCAGGCGACCCCGCCTGCACCGGCCTCAATGCAGGCGAGTCGCCTGCGCTACGCTTCGCAGGAAGTCCCCTTGGGGGACGATTGCATTGCCATTTGAAACGCGCTCTTAGGCATCCCACGGCGAAAATGCAAATCACCGACACCACGGCAGATCTGCCCGCCGGCAAGGTTTTTTATCGCGATGCCTGCGGCGCGGGCGTGCCGGTGGTTTTCCTGCACGCCGCATCCGGCAACAGCATGCTGTGGGAGCATCAAATTCCCGCTTTCACCGCGGCGGGATTTCGCTTTATCGCGATCGACCATCGCGCCGCCGCGCGCGGCAGCAACTCATCGGCACTGATTGATGGATTACTGGCGAAGCTCAATATCGAGCGCTGCCATCTGCTGGGCACCGCCGCGGGCGGCGGCGCCGCGTTGCAGTTCGCTCTCGCGCAACCGCACAAACTGCGCAGCCTGACCGTCGCCAACAGCATCGGCTTCGTGCTCGACAGCGACTACCTGGAGATGAGCGATCGAATTCGGCCGGCGCCGCAGTTCAGTCAGTTG
>JAYVME010000438.1:0-7762 GCA_043759115.1 Betaproteobacteria bacterium
AAGGACGGCAAACCGACCGGCGCGTTCCAGCGCGGCATGGAATTGCATGCCAAGTACACTTTTTTCGCCGAAGGCTGCCGCGGCCATCTTGGCAAGCAACTGCAGGAGCGCTACCGGCTGCGCGACGGCGCCGATCCGCAGGTGTATGGCATAGGTCTCAAGGAACTGTGGGAAATAAATCCCGCGCAACATAAAACCGGCCTCGTCGTGCATACCGCCGGCTGGCCGCTGGGCGCCGACACCTATGGCGGCTCCTTCATGTATCACATGGAAAACAATCTGGTCGCCGTGGGCTACGTCGTGGGGCTGGGCTATACCAATCCCTACTTGAGTCCCTACGAAGAATTCCAGCGCTACAAGACGCATCCCGTGATCCGCGCGTTTCTCGACGGCGGCAAGCGTGTGGCCTACGGCGCGCGCGCAATTACCGCCGGCGGACTGCAGGCACTGCCCAAGCTCGTATTCCCCGGCGGCTGCCTGATTGGCGACGATGCGGGTTTTCTCAATGCGTCGCGCATCAAAGGCACCCACTGCGCGATCAAGTCCGGCATGCTCGCCGCCGAGTCGGCGTTCGACGCCGTGCAGGCGGGGCGAACAGGCGACGAATTGACGGGTTATCCCGATGCGTTCAAGGCGAGCTGGCTCTACGACGAACTCCATCGCGCGCGCAACTTCAAACCATGGATGAGCAAAGGGCTGTACACGGGCACATTGATGGTCGGCGTAGACCAGGTGGTATTCAGCGGGCGCGCGCCGTGGACACTGCACCATCAGCATGCCGACAACGAAACGCTCAGCAAGAAAACGGAAGTCGCGCCCATAACGTACCCGAAACCCGACGGCGTGCTGACCTTCGACCGCTTGTCGTCGGTATTCATATCCAACACTAATCACGGCGAAGACCAGCCCTGCCACCTGACGCTGAAAGACGCCTCGGTACCGGTGAACGTCAACCTCGAGTTATACGACGCGCCCGAGCAGCGCTACTGCCCCGCGGGCGTGTACGAGATCGTACGCGATGACGACGGCTCGCATCCGCGTCTCCAGATCAACGCGCAGAACTGCGTGCACTGCAAGACCTGCGACATCAAGGATCCGACGCAGAACATCGTATGGGTGACGCCCGAAGGCGGCGGCGGGCCGAACTATCCGAATATGTAAGAATTAGTGCGCCGCAAAAACGCCGCGCGCATTGAACCCGCCTTCAAGCAGCGCAGCGGCGCCCAGCGCGCCCGCCGGCTCGACGCCGATCACTCTGATGCCGGGCGACAGGTGGTTCGCCGCGATCGCGCAACCCGCAATCAGTCCGCCGCCGCCGCAAGGCACCAGCAGATAGTCGAGTGGCCCGGCGTCTTCGATCAGTTCCTGCGCCGCGGTGCCCTGCCCGGCGATAACGTGTGCATGATCGAACGGCGGGATCATCGTGAGTCCGCGCTGTAGCGATCGTCGGCGGTCTGTCATCAAATCGACGACCGCGCGGCCTCTTACGGGTATGTGGCGAGCGTGCCCTTATCGCTCTGGATAATAATAATTATATTATAAAACAATTACTTAATATTATTTCCAAGATCTTGAACCAACCCCAGCCGTTACTTGGCCTGCAACTTGCAGATTAATAGCCAACTAAGTGACCCAGCGGGATGCGGAGGCGAATATGGTGATCTACATGAACCAGTACAGGGAAGCTAAATCAGCACCGGTTGAATGGCTGAAAAACGGCACCTATGGCGAAGAAATCATGCAAGCCAACTGGAACCCCGCAGTAGTGCAAATGATTCGTGAAACGGCCCCATTGATGCCGAGTCCCGATCTGCCGGACGACCTGTCGACGATCGACGTGGATGCCTTTCTCGGCCGGGTCTACGCACTCGCCACATTGATTTAGCGCGCTGCCTCGCGGCAGCGGCGGCGATACCGGGATCCCCTCCTCCCCCGGTGTCGCCGCATTTTTTTGCAGCGCCCAAAAAAACGCCGCGGCACACCGCGGCGTTTTTCTTTTGCCGGTATTACGCGAGCACGGCGATCACGCGCTCGCGCGTGATTGGCATATCGCGCACGCGTGCACCGAGCGCCGCGGCAACGGCGTTGGCGATAGCCGCCGCGGTGGGGCCGGTCGCCCCCTCACCTGCCCCCACCGGCGCGAGATCAGGCCGCCTGATGAGCGTGACTTCGACCTGCGGCGCTTCCGAAAACTTCAGTACCGGATAGTCGTCCCACGTGCGCGACGTTATGCGCTCACGATCAAAGGTGACCTGCTCCTTCAACGTCATGCTGGCCGCCTGAATGATCCCGCCTTCGATCTGGTTGATTACGCCGTCCGGATTGACCACGAGCCCGACATCGACCGCGGCCCATGCCCGCGTGACGCGCAGTTCGGCTTCGACATTCACTTCCGCCACGATCGCCACGTAGCAGCCGAGGTTCTTGTAGCGCGCGAAGCCGATGCCGCGTCCGCGCGAGCCATCACCGAGCGCACCGGGCTGCCACCCGGATTTTTGCGCGACCGTTTCGATTACCGCGCGCGCGCGCGGATCCTTGAGGTGGCGCAGGCGGAATTCGACCGGATCCGCGCCCGCTGCGGCCGCGAGTTCATCCATGAACGACTCGATCGCAAACACGTTGGCATGCGCACCGAGCGCGCGCAATGCGGAGGCGCGCAACGGCGAATGTAAGATCAAATGGTTGGTCACACGCTGGTTGGGAAAATCGTACAGCGGAATCGCGTTGCGGTGACTGCCGCCCGCCGGCAACGGCGGGTCCGCCGGCGTAGCGGCGGGCCTCGGTTGCGCCAGATGCCACGCGGCCACCAGATTCACGCCATCCTTGCCTTCCGGACGGGTGCTGTGCGGGTAGCTCCACACGTCCATCTGCCAGTCGACGATATTGCCGCCCGCATCAAGCGCGGCACCGGTCTTGACGAGCATGGCCGGCCCGTACGGCTCCCACGCAAACTCATCTTCGCGCATCCACTGCACCTGCACCGGCCGCCCTGCCACCGCGCGCGCGAGAAGCGCCGCGTCGAGTGCAACATCGTCGGCGCCATTGTGGCCGTAACATCCGGCGCCATCCGCATGGGTGATCGTCAGATTGTCCGGCGCGATACCCAGCGCCTTCGCCATCTCGCGCCGCAGCGGATGTATACCCTGGCTGTGCGTCCACACCTGGTAGTGTCCACCCTCGAATTGCGCAACCGCGCACGACGGCCCCATGGACGCATGGGCGATATAAGGCCGCGAGTAGGTCGCCGACAATTGCGTTGCGCCGCCTTGCTTCGCCGCCGCATCGGATTTTTCGCTGATTACAGCAATCACGGCCGGCTGTGCAAGGAGATATTCACCCGGCGTCACAGCCGCGGGCAGCGTCGCGTCGTTGTGCCATTGCGCGGCGCGCGCGAGGCGGCGCGCGGCACGGATCGCCTGTTCCTCGCGCGCCGCGACGACGCCTAGAAAGCTGCCGTCGCGCACGACCGCGACGACGCCCGGCATCGCCTGCGTTTCGGTAACATCAAGCGCCGTCAGGCGTGCCGCATACGCGGGCGGACGGACGACGCGGCCATACAGCATGCCAGGCAGATCCATGTCCTGCACGTAGGCGGCAACGCCGGTGATCTTGGCCGGTAAATCGCGCCGCTGAAGTGCGGCACCGATGTACTTGTGCTCGGCGGCAGGCTTCGGCGCTGTCTGCGCCGTTGCTTCGCGTTTAAGCATCTCGTCGTCGGCTAACTCCCAGTAACTGACCGCGCCGCCGGGGCCGCTAACCACACCATCGGCGACCGTGATTTTCTCCGGAGAAACACCCAGCTTCGCCGCCGCGCGCTGCAGCAGCAACTCGCGCACTTCGGCGCACGCATAACGCAAGGCGACCGCGCTCTCTTCGATGGAACGGCTGCCCGAGGTAATGCCCTCGTTGGGGCCGCTCACGGTATTTGCCACCTCAAGCCGGATGCGTTCCGGCGCGACGTCGAGTTCGTCCGCCACCACCTGCGTCAGCGCAGTCAATATGCCCTGACCGATCTCAACTTTGCCGGTATAAACGGTGACCGTGCCGTCGCGGTTGATGCGTAGCCAGCGATCGAGCGTGCGATTGGTTTCGAGATTACCCGGCAGCTTACGCGGCGCATTCATGGCGTTGCCCCGGCGGCCCGCTGTATCGCGCGCAGAATCCGCGCGTGAGTGCCGCAGCGGCATATGTTGCCATCCAGGGCTTCGCGTATTTCCGTTTCGCTCGGATGCGCATTGCGCGCGAGCAGCGCGTAGGCCGTCATGATGATGCCGCTCGTGCAGTAACCGCATTGCGCCGCCTGCTCGGCGACGAACGCGCTTTGCAGCGCGTGCATATTCTTCAGGCTGCCGATCCCTTCTATGGTCGTGATGCTTTTACCCGTCGCCGCGGACAGCGAAATATCGCATGACTGGACGGCTTTACCCTCGATGACGACAGTACACGCGCCGCACGCACCGAGTCCGCAACCAAAGCGCGCGCCCTTCAACTTCAAATCATTGCGCAGGATGTACAGCAGCGGTGTTTCGCCATCGGCGTCGACGCTGTGCATCTTGCCGTTGACGGTGATGCTGGTTGCCATGATTCCCCCTGAATAACCCGCTGTGCCGGCCAGTAGAATTCGAATCCACGAAAAAACATCAGCTTATACCAGTTACCTGTCTCATGAATGACCGCCGTCGCACACACGGGGATTTATGCGACAGGCTCCAAGCATACTGCCACCGCTGCGGTTCGCGGCAAAAGTATTTGCCCGTCGCTGGTTTAGGTCTATACTTTTCCCACTATCTGGATGGAGGGGCCTGCCCATGCAGACTGAAATCGAGTCTCTCAAGCAACGCATCAACGAACTGAATCTCGAACACCGCGATCTGGACGACGTCATTGCCAAGCTGGCGGGAAAGCCCGGTCAGGATCAATTGCAGCTACAGCGGCTCAAAAAGAAAAAACTGCTGGTCAAAGACCAGATATCGCATCTGGAGCGGCAGCTCACTCCGGATATATCCGCATAGCCGCGGCGTTTTTGTGCCGGCATTTACCGCTTGTGCGCGGCAACTGCGCTATAGACTGCAAGCGCGCCGAGCAGGATAAACCACACCAGCGACCACCCCGCAATGGACAGCTTAAGTAGTGTCCAGCCGACTTCCGCGCACTCGCCCGAACCGCGGAAGATTTTCCCGAACGCGTCGAACAGCGGGAACTTGTCGAGCATATAGGTGAGCCCCGGACCGCATTCCGGCACCTTGTCCTTAGGTAAATTCTGCAACCATACGTGGCGGGTTGCGATGCCGGCGCCGGTGACGCTGATGATGACGAGCAGCGCACTGTAAACAACTGCGCCGATCCGCTGCGGGCCGTGCAGCGCACCGGTCAGAAACACGACCATCAACGCAATAAACGCAACCCGCTGCAGAATGCATAGAGGGCACGGATTCTGGTATTCGTAATATTGTAGATAGAGCGAGAACGCGAGCAACCAGGCGCATGCGAGAAAGCCGGCGAGGTAGCCCAGACGCGACGTCAACTGCAATTTCATGCACGTACTCCAGTCAGAAATATTTGACTTGCGGCGGCGGCAAACCCCGGGCGCGCCCGCCGTCGATCGGCGGCTTGAGCGCAACTGGGCCGAGAATTTTAACACGCACCGCTCGCGCCGCTTGTTGCGCCGCTGCGCCGCCGCTACAATCCTTTTCCGGTGCGCAGTTTGCATTCAGACCGCGTCCATTGCAATATCCCGCCACTCACGAAAGGCGCCCGCCGCATGCGGTATCTGCCGGCAACAACTTGTGTATTGGTGCTGTTCGCGAACACTGCGGTGGCGCAAAATTACCCCGAGAAGCCGGTGACGTTGATCGCGCCTTTCCCGGCCGGCGGGTCGGTCGACCCGGTGGCCCGCGCGGTCGCCCAGCAAATGAGCGAAATCTGGAAGCAACCCGTCGTGGTTGCAAACCGCCCAGGCGCCGGCGGCAATATCGGCGCTGAAGCGGTTGCGCGCGCCGCGCCCGACGGCTACACACTCCTGATGGGAACGACCGCGCTGGCAAGCAGCCCCGCGCTGTATGCGAAACTTGCGTACGACGTGACACGCGATCTTGCGCCGGTAAGCCTCGTTGTCACGATGAGCAATGTGCTCGTGGTGCATCCCGCGCTGCCCGCCCGCTCGGTGGCGCAACTTCTCGCACTCGCCAAATCCCGGCCCGGCATGCTCAATTCCGCTTCGGCGGGCGTGGGCAGCTCGAACCATCTCGCCCTCGTGCTGTTCAATACGATGACGGGCGCCAATATCGCGCACATCCCCTACAAGGGCGCCGCGCCCGCGCTTGCCGATGTTATGGGCGGTCACGTGGCAATGACTTTCGTGCCGATTGCCGCCGCGGTTGCCCCGGTAAAATCCGGCCGCTTGCGCGCGCTGGGCGTGACGGGAGCGGCGCGTTCGGCGACTCTACCCGAGGTGCCGACGATCAACGAAGCCGGCGTCGCCGGATACGAAGCGACATCGTGGAATGCGCTGCTCGCGCCCGGCACCACGCCACGCAATATTGTGCTCAAGATCCATGCCACACTGGTGGAAAGTCTGCGCGCGCCGCGGGTCCGGGATGTCCTCGTCAGCGCGGGTGCTGACCCCATTGGCAACACGCCCGATGAACTGGCGGGATTTCTGCGCGCGGAAATGGTGAAATGGGGCAAAGTAGTCAGAGCCGCCGACATAAAACCGGAATAAGTTGATCCCCCGTGCTCAAAATTACCACTAATATTGTGATCGAGGACACCGAACTCACGGAGCAGTTCGTGCGCGCTTCGGGCCCCGGCGGACAGAACGTGAACAAGGTATCGACTGCCGTGCAACTGCGATTTAACGTCTACGCATCGCCCAACCTGCCGTGGGATGTGCGCGCGCGCCTCATCAAGCTCGCCGGCAAGCGCATCAACGCCGCCGGCGAACTGATGATCACCGCGCAGCGCTTTCGCACCCAGGCGCGGAACCGCGCCGATGCGCGCGAGCGGCTGGCGGGCCTGATCCGCGCCGCGCTGCATCCGCCGAAACCACGGCGGAAGACCAAACCGACCGCCGCATCGAAGCGGCGACGCCTGGAAACCAAACACCGGCGTGGCGAGATCAAGCATGGTCGCCGCGGCAAGCTCGATTTCACATGACAAACGCAAGGATCCAGGAAAGTTTTTTGGAATAAATCCCGGTGCATGCGCCAGACACCGCCCCGCCTGGAAAAATACAGGCCGCAGACATGGAATAGACCGTCGTCGGGGAGTGTTATAACATTCGGCATCGACGGTAAATCGCCGCTGCTCGATGTTCACCAATCAACCTTAAAACAGGAGAAGCAAATGAACAAACGGCTCTTTTCGATCGGCCTTGCCCTGATGCTGGGCGCAGGTTACTCGATTACCGCTTTCGCGCAGGCGAAGCCCGAAACGCTGGTCAAACAACGCCAGGCGGCGATGACCTTGCAAGGCAAGTATTTCGGCCCGCTGGGCGGCATGGCCCAAGGCAAGGTTCCGTATGACCTGAAGATAGTTGCGCGTAACGCGGGTTATCTCGACGCGTTGAGCAAAATGCCGTGGGACGGCTTCAACCCGAGCACCAAGGATGTGAAGAGCCAGGCGCTACCGGCGATCTATACGGACACCGTCAAGTTCAAGGAGGCCCAGGATCACCTTCAGAGTGAAGTCTCCAAACTTGTCGCCGTAAGCAAGGGCGGCGATGAAGCGGCCGTGAAAGCGCAGCTCGGCGCTGTCGGCAAGG
>JAYVME010000439.1:0-3318 GCA_043759115.1 Betaproteobacteria bacterium
GGCTATGCTGATTGACGAGACTCGCGCGCAAGCGCGACAGTTCGCCTTCGGGCAATTGCGGAAACTGCTCAAACAACACGGCGGCGACGATACAGTTCAGGACACCATCGCCGAGAAATTCCAGTCGTTCGTTATGCGGCGCGCCGAAGCTGCGGTGAGTCAGCGCCTGGCGCAGCAAACCGGCATTGCTGAAGGAGTAACCCGTGGTGTCAGCGAGATTGCGACGCGCCATGTTCTGCGAACCGGTTGCCGCGTCCCGCCCGCTTACGGGGAGGGGCCTGACGTTGGATTGAAGTCGATAAGCAGGCTGAAATTCTTGAACAGTGGCACTTTGACCGTATAGCTCGCGCTGAAATGCACATTGGTGCCTTCCCGCGTGATTTCGATCTCATCGCCGCCAATTGCACTGATGCGCTCGATCTGCGCGTAAGCGGCCCAGCCCTGAATGAACTCGAGCTTGCCGCCGTTCTTCACTTCCGGTTTTTGCGCCAGTGTTTTAAACACTTTCTGAATGGCAAAGTACTCGGTGTAAGGCGTGAACAACTTGAAACCGAGCAACGCCACGAAAATCAACACCACACTAAATATGAGCAAGCCACTCAAGCTAACGCCACGTTGTCGGTTCATCATGCGCCCCCTCATTTTATCGATTGTCCGATGCGTTTGAACTCGTCAAAATTCCACCAGATCAGGAACGCCTTGCCGACGATGTTCTGATCCGGGACAAAACCCCAGTAACGGCTGTCGCTGCTGCTGTCGCGGTTGTCCCCCATCATGAAATAATGCCCGGCCGGCACCGTGCAGGTAAATCCTGTTTCATTGTAGGCACAATTCTCGTGAAAAGGGAACCGCCTGACATCGGAGACCCGCAACGTGGGAATATCGGCGTTGATCAAAATGGCGTGCCGGTGGGCGGGGGCGAGAAGTTCCTGCAGGCGCTGCGTCGATACGAAGCTCAGGCCGGTTTCCACATAGTTGTACTGGCCGTCGGGCTCTACCTTGATTTCCTGGCCGTTGATCGACAGCCGCTTGTTCTGGTAACTCACCTTGTCGCCGGGCGTGCCGACAATGCGCTTGATGTAATCGAGAGACGGATTATCCGGATAGCGGAACACCATGACCTCGCCGCGTTGCGGGGTGCTGATATCCACAATTTTCTGGTTGATGACGGGAATACGTATGCCGTAGGTGAATTTGTTGACCAGAATGAAATCGCCGATCAGAAGCGTCGGCAGCATCGAACCGGACGGAATCTTGAACGGCTCCACCAGGAACGACCGCAGCAGAAATACGATCAGGATTACCGGAAAAAAACTCTTCGGATATTCCACCCACCACGGTTCCACCGCATCGGCGGCGCGGTGCTTGCGCAGGACGTAGTGATCGAGCAGGCAGATTGCGCCGGTCGCGACCAGCAGCGAAAACATGATTAACGCAAAGTTCATTTGCTCTCCACCTGCAATATGGCCAGGAATGCTTCCTGCGGAATCTCGACGTTACCGACCTGCTTCATGCGCTTCTTGCCGGCTTTTTGCTTTTCGAGCAGCTTTCGTTTGCGTGAAATATCGCCGCCGTAGCACTTGGCCAGCACGTTCTTGCGCAGCGCCTTCACATTCTCCCGCGCGATTATATGCGCGCCGATCGCGGCCTGCACGGCGACGTCGAACATCTGACGCGGAATCAGTTGACGCATTTTCTGCGCCAGCTCGCGTCCACGGTACAGGGAATTCGCGCGGTGCACGATCAGCGACAGCGCGTCGACGCGGTCGCCGTTGATCAGGATGTCGAGCCGGACCAGGTCACCGGCGCGGTATTCCTTGAAGTCATAATCGAGCGATGCGTAGCCGCGGCTCACCGACTTCAATTTGTCGAAGAAATCCATCACCACTTCATTCAGCGGCAGTTCATAGGTCAGTATCACCTGCCGCCCGAGGTACTGCATGTTGCGCTGCACGCCGCGCTTCTGCGTGCACAAAGTGATGACCGACCCCACATAGTCCTGCGGCACGAGGATGGACGCGGTGATGATAGGCTCGCGTATCTCGTTGACTTTCGACAGTTCGGGCAATTTCGACGGGTTCTCGATCTTGAGCACCGTGCCGTCGTTCAGATGCACCTCGTAAATCACCGTCGGCGCGGTGGTAATCAATTCCATCCCGTATTCGCGCTCGAGCCTCTCCTGCACTATATCCAGATGCAGCAGGCCGAGAAATCCGCAGCGAAAACCAAATCCCAGCGCCTGCGACGATTCAGGCTCATAGCGCAGCGATGCATCGTTCAAATGCAGTTTCTCCAGCGCATCGCGCAGCGCATCGTACTGGTTGGAGTCGAGTGGATAGAGGCCCGCGAATACCTGGGGCTGGATTTCCTTGAACCCCGGCAATGCGGCAGCCGCCGGACGCTCCACCAGCGTAACGGTATCGCCCACGCGCGCCGCCTTCAATTCCTTGATGCCCGCGATGACGAAACCCACCTCACCCGCGGCAAGACTTTCCTTCATACGCGATTTCGGCGTGAACACGCCGACCTGCTCGCATAGATGCTGCGTCTCGGTCGACATCAGCAGGATGCGGTCTTTCGGCCGCAGTTCACCGTCCACCACGCGCACCAGCATGACAACGCCGACATAATTGTCGAACCACGAATCGATGATGAGCGCCTTGAGCGGCGCCGCGGGATCGCCGCGCGGCGCCGGAATGCGGGCAATCACCGCCTCCAGTATGTCCTGCACGCCCGCGCCGGATTTAGCACTCGCCAGCACGGCTTCCTGCGCGGGAATGCCGATGATGTCTTCGATTTCGCCGATTACGCGCTGCGGTTCCGCCGATGGCAGGTCGATCTTGTTGATCACCGGCACGACCTCCACACCCTGTTCGGTTGCGGTATAACAATTGGCGACGGTCTGCGCCTCGACTCCCTGCGACGCGTCCACCACCAGCAGCGCACCTTCACACGCCGCGAGCGAGCGCGAAACCTCGTATGAAAAATCGACGTGGCCGGGCGTGTCGATCAGATTGAGCAGATAGGTTTCCCCGTTACGCGCGCGATACTGGAGCGCCGCAGTCTGCGCCTTGATGGTAATGCCACGCTCGCGCTCGAGATCCATGGAATCGAGCACCTGCGCCTCCATCTCACGGTCCGAAAGTCCGCCGCATAGCTGGATGAAGCGATCGGCAAGCGTGGACTTGCCGTGATCGATGTGCGCGATGATGGAAAAATTGCGAATATGCTGCATGTAAGAAAAAGGGCACGCATGACGTGCCCTTTTCTGAAATAAAACGCGATTTTAGCCGATTTTGCTCAAATATTCATTAACTT
>JAYVME010000440.1:0-16521 GCA_043759115.1 Betaproteobacteria bacterium
CGTGGTGTGCGGCGGCAGATAATCGGTCAGCAGCGCGGTGCGCTCGAAAAACAGCGGCAGGAAATACTCGACACCCGCCGGCGCGATGCCGTTGCTGACATCCTTATAAAGCCGCGAGCGCGACGGGTCGCCTTCGAAGCGCGCGCGGAAATTGCGGCGAAATAGAGTCTGGCCGTCTTCGTCGAGCGGAAATTCGCGCGCCGGCAAAAGCCGCACTTCATTGACCTGATAGATGCTGCGCTGGGTATCGACGTCGAAGCTGCGGATGGATTCGATCTGGTCGTCGAAGAGATCGATGCGATACGGCAGCACGCTGCCCATCGGGAACAAATCGATCAGTCCGCCGCGAAAACTGTACTCGCCCGGCGACAGCACCTGCGTCACGTGCGTGTAGCCCGCAATGGTGAGTTGCTTGCGCAGTTCGGCGGCGGCGAGCTTTTCGCCCGCCTTGAAGAAAAAAGTGCGCGCGGCGAGATACTCGACCGGCGTCAACCGGTAGAGCGCGGTCGTCACCGGTACGATCGCGATGTCGAACGCCTGCTGCGTGATCTGGTAGAGCGTCGCGAGCCGCTCGGATACCAAGTCGTGGTGCGGCGAGAAGCTGTCGTAAGGCAGCGTTTCCCAGTCCGGCAGCAGATGGATTTTAAGCCGCGGATCGAAGTACGGGATTTCATCGAGCAGGCGCTGGGCGTCAGCGGCGGTGGCCGTTATCACCAGCAGCGGACGCACCTTTCCCGCCAGTTCGGCAAGTGCTAACGCATCAGCCGAACCGTGGAACGGGCCGACCCGGCTCTGGTGGCCGGGCGGCAGTGCTTCCATCAGCATTCTGTAAATTGCAAAAAGCGGGGATTATACAGGCGTTTGCGCGCCCGTTACCCCGAATACAAACTAGGCTGGCAATGCGGGGGCTGGTAAAGTACTGCAAATGTTTTACCTTGATCTATTCCGCGAGCTTCAGAAGCACGACGTTCAATATGTCGTGGTCGGCGGATTGGCGGTTGTCCTGCACGGGTACGCGCGTGCGACAGTCGATGTCGATTTGGTTTTGGCGCTTGACGCCAGCAATCTCAGACGATTTCTAGAGGTTGCTCAGGTGCTGAAGTTGACGCCGACGCTACCTGTGAAGATTGATGCACTTCTTGATGCGGCGCAGCTTGATGAATGGGTGCGTGAAAAGCACATGATTGCTTTTGCGTTGCGATCTCCGGTTTCGACTTCACCAACCATCGATATTATTGTGCGCCCGGTGGTGCCGTTTGCGCAGATGCATGCAAATCGAGTGGAGAAGACCCTCGAGAACATCACAGTTCATCTGGCGTCCATAGATGACCTGATTGTGCTGAAGACGGGTACCGGGCGTCTAAGAGACGAGTATGATGTCCGTATTCTCACCGAGTTGCGTAAACCGGCAGACGAGACATGAGCATCGATGAAGACGAGGCAGACCGGCAGCGCATACGTGAGGAAATTCGCGCTAGCCGCAGGCTTACGGATTTGGAACGCCTGCAATGGCTGGAGGAAATCTGCGTGTTTACAAAAATGTTTCAGCAGGCGCCTGAAGTGGTCAGAGCCAAACCAGCGAAGTCAGCGTCAGGAAAATCCGGCGCTAACTCAATATGAACCAAACGAATTACGCATATCATTTTGACTCCCTGGGTCTGGAACGACTTTTTAAAGGTGGGGAAGATCAATGGATAGGAAGACTTCGCGCAAGCATAATCTGGTTCGAGTCTTTTCGAACGACACCATCATCAACAGGGCGTTGAGTACGGCCGTAGCAAAAGCTATCGACGTACATCGTCGAGCTGGCAACAAGATAGCCGTGGTTCGCGACGGTAAACTCGTTAAAATCGATCCGCGGAAAATTCCGGCTTGACCAAATTCGAAGCTGACGCGCAGCATATACGAGATAAAATCCGCGCAAGCCGCAGAATGATATACGTGGAGCGCCTGTAATTTCTAGAGGGAATCGGCGTGTTTACTGGCATGTTTCGACAGGCGCCAGAACTGGTCAAGTCCAAACCGACCCGCTAGTGCGGGAAGGGTCGCGAGTTCGTCAGCTGGAAAGCAATTCGACTCCGATACGTTTGGTATTTACAACCCCTGGAGTCGTAACGCTATGAATCCCGTCGGGTCTATGTTGACAGCGATAACGGCTGGCGGTTGATGCTGGACAGCATGTGGAATATAGTGTTTTTCAATATTAACTACTAAAAAGTACCCGTTGAATTTCAGCCGAACTTCTGTGTCTCTGGTTACCGCGCTCATCGTGTGCATAGGGGCAGTATGGGCAGATGACTTGGAGGATGGAGTTGCTGCATTTGATGCGAAGAACTACGCGGAAGCATTTCGATTACTTCAACCTGCTGCAGAACAAGGAGTAGCGAAGGCGCAAGGTCTCTTATCCCGAATGTATAAAAATGGATGGGGTACATCAAAGAATGAGGATTATGAGTCGAGTTCTTTTCCGTCTGCATCAAAATTTCCCTACAACCCGAGCATTTGATGCGGCTCAGCGCTGATTGATCGCGACGGGGATGCGGCGCGGGCCGAACTGGCCGCGAAAGGCTTCGAATGCGCCGGGGATGGGCGTTGCGCAATGAAGGGCATTTGCCATCAGGTGTGATTGCGCAGGCGTTGATCTGGTGCCACTCGCGCGCGACGCACCGTCGCCAGTGCCGATCTTACTACCATTGTCCGCCGTGGCGCTCAGGACAATCGCCTGTGCATTATCGTTCAAGCTCGATGCGGATCCCCGACTCGCGGATGACCTTGGCCCACTTGGCCTGCTCGGCGGCGATGAAGGCGCGGAATTCTCCGGGCGTGCTGTGCGCGGCTTCGGCGCCCAGCGCAGCGAAGCGCTCGCGCGTCTCGAACGCGCTCAGCACGCGCACGAATTCTGAATTGAGCCTCGCGATGATGGCTGCCGGCGTTGCCGCGGGCGCCAGCACGCCGTTCCAGATGTTGGCCTGATAGCCGTTGATGCCGGATTCCGACACGGTCGGGATTTCGGGCGCCAGCGGCGAGCGCTTGAGGCTGGTCATGCCAAGCGCCCTCAGCCTGCCGCTTTTGACGTAGGGCAGCACCGAGGTCATGCTCGGGTAGAAAATTTGCATGTGGCCGCCGAGGACATCAGTGATCGCGAGCGCGGTGCCTTTGTACGGCACGTGCACGATATCGATGCCCGTCATGTAATTGAGCAGCGCGCCGGCGAGATTGGCGGGCGAACCGTTGCCCGAGGTCGCGTAATTGAGCTGGCCCGGCTTGGCTTTCGCGAGCGCGACGAGTTCCTTTACGGTAGTGACCGGCAGGCCCGGATAAGCAGCCAGTATCAGCGGCGTCGAGCCGACGATGGTGATCGGCGCGAGATCGCGCTGCGTGTCGTAAGGCAGCGTCTTGATCAAGCCGGGATTGGTCGCGATCGAACTCGCGACCAGCACAAAGGTATAGCCGTCGGGCGGCGCCTTGACCGTAAGCTCGGTGCCGATGATGCTGCTCGCGCCGGCGCGGTTGTCGACGACGACCTGCTGGCCGAGATTTTCGGCGAGCCGCTGCGCGATGAGTCGCGCCATGATGTCGGCGTTGCCGCCCGGCGCAAAGGGCACGATCACGCGCAGCGGGTGCGACGGAAAATCAGCCGCCGCCGCGCCACCCAGGTTGACCGCCAGGAGCCAGGCGAGCGCGCTGGATCGCGTAAATGACATTCGCGTAATCATTGGTCGACGCGCAGGCCTGCATCTTTAATGAGCCTGGTCCACTTGGGTATTTCGGTTTTGACGCGCGCGGCGAATTCCCGCGGGCCATGGTAGTAAGGCTCCACGCCCTGTCGCGCAAGCTTTTCGATGATGGCCGGCTCGCGCAGCGTTTTTTCGACTTGGCTGCTCAATCGTTCGAGTATGGGTTCGGGCGTGCGCGCGACCGCGATGAGACCGTACCACAGGGTTGCTTCGTAACCCGGCACGCCGGCCTCCGCGATGGTCGGCACATCCGGCACGGCGGGCGAACGCCGCGCCGTGCTGACCGCCAGCATGCGCAATTTGCCGGCCCTCACATGCGGCAGGACCGAGAGCATCGACGAGAGCATGAGCGGTATTTGACCGCCGAGGAGTTCGGTCACGGCTGGCGCCGTGCCTTTATACGCGATATGTTCGAGCTGCACGCCGGCCGACACGGCAAACAGCGCCATGGCCAGATGACCGACCGAGCCGTTGCCTGAGCTGCCGTAACTGTAGAAGCCGGGTTTGGCTTTGGCGAGCGCGAGCAGTTCTTTCACCGTGGTGGCCGGGATTGATGGATGCACGACCAGCATTTGCGGCGAGAGCGCGACGAGTGCCACCGGCGCGAAATCGCGGACCGTGTCGTATGGCAGCTTGGGATAAAAACCCGGATTGGTGACGAAGCTGTTCGGCACCAGCACCATGGTGTGACCGTCGGGCGCGGATTTGGCGACGATGTCGGTGCCGACTATGGTATTCGCACCAGCACGATTGTCGACGATGACGCGCTGGCCGAGTCCGTCGCTCATTTTTTCAGCGATCAATCGCGCCAGCACATCGTTGCCGCCGCCGGGCGGATACGGCGAAATCAGGCGGATCGGCCGGCTCGGAAATGACTGCGCGTGTGCCATGCCCGCGATCACTGTCACGGACAGCAGGGCGATGCTGATTGCGTGACGTAAACGGGAACCGGTCATGGTATTAGCGGCGATTGATGGCGACGGGAATCCGCCGCCGTCCAAACTGGCCGTGGAAAGTTTCGAATGCGCCGGCCACGGCGGTTCCACAATGCGGGCAGCCGCCGTCGGGCGTCACGTCGTAGGCGTTGATCTGATGCCAGTCGCGCACGATCAACGCGGCGCGGCACGCCGGACAGTAAGTCGTGCCGCCTTCGGCATCATGGATATTGCCGGTGTAAACGTGGTGGAGTCCGGCCGCCAGCGCGATCTGGCGCGACCGGTGCAGTGTCGCCGGTGGCGTGGGCGGCAGATCGTTCATCTTGTAGTCGGGATGAAAGGCCGTGAAATGCAGCGGTACTTCAGGCCCGAGTTCGCGCATGATCCACGCGCACATGGCGGTGATTTCGTCGACCGAGTCGTTCTTGCCCGGGATCAACAGCGTGGTGATCTCGAACCACACCGGCGTTTCGCGTTTGAGATAGACGAGCGTGTCGAGCACCGGTTGCAGGCGCGCGCCGCACAGCTTGAAATAAAACCCGTCGGTGAACGCTTTCAAATCGACGTTGGCCGCGTCCATTTTCGCGTAGAAGTCACGGCGCGGTGCGTCGTGCATATAGCCGGCCGTGACGGCGACGGTTTTCACGCCGCGCGCGTGACAGGCATCGGCGACGTCCATCGCGTATTCAGCGAAGATGACGGGATCGTTGTAAGTGAAAGCTATGCTCTTGCAGCCGCTTGTTACTGCCGCTTCAGCGATCGCCGCAGGCGACGCTTCGTCGGCGAGGCGGTCCATATCTTTCGATTTGCTGATATCCCAGTTCTGGCAAAACTTGCACGCGAGGTTGCAGCCGGCGGTGCCGAAAGAAAGCACGCTCGAGCCGGGGTAAAAATGATTGAGCGGCTTTTTTTCGATCGGGTCGATGCAGAACCCCGACGAGCGTCCGTACGTCGTCAGTATCATCCAGTCGCCGAGGCGTTGGCGCACGAAGCACGCGCCGCGTTGTCCTTCGTGCAGCCGGCAGTCGCGCGGGCACAGGTCGCATTGCATGCGGCCATCGTCGAGCATATGCCACCAGCGACCGGCGTAGCTCATAAGTTCAGCCCTCTTCGCGCCACTTGACTACGGTGTAGCGCGACAGCTTGACCGCGGGGTCCCAGAAATCGGGCGGCAGTCCGGCTTTGTGCTTGAGATTGCCCATGAAGATGCGCGGGTCGCGCAGGTCTTCCCACACCTGCGGCAGAAAAGTGCCGCGGTGGTGGCCGTACTGGAAAATCACGCCGTCGACCGCCGGACGCAGTTGCGCGAGCGCGTCCGTTTCATCGCGGAAGTTCATGGCCGCGACTGTCGACAGCACCGAGATTTCGACGCGTATGGTGTTGAACTCGGCCGGCGTGAGCGGTTTGAAGCGCGGATCGCGCAATGCCGCCGCGACCGCGTTGGCTTTGACATCCGCACCGAGCGCGCGGTGTGCTTCGAGCGTGCCGATACAGCCGCGCAGCTCGCCGTTTTTGGTGAGCGTGACGAACGATGCGCCCTTTTCGGCGAGCCAGCGCGCATCTTCGCGCGCGTCACCGGGCACCGAGAGTTGCGCGGCGATGGCGGCGCGCGCGAGCGGCAGCAGCACGCTGCCCGCATCATCGGGCAAGCCGCGGTCTTCATCGCCGTAAAGCGCAGCCCGCGCTTGCATTTCGTCAAGCGTGACCTGATCGGTGGCGTGCGGCGATTCATAGAATGCAAATGCGCCATAGCCGACGACGCGGTTGCGATCGCCCGCGGTGTCACCCGAATTGCGCAAGTCGAGGAGTTGCGGTGCGAGACCGCGTTTGCGCGCTGTCTGCAGCAAGCCGTTGACCGGCGTGCCGCCGCAGGCCTGCGCGTGCGAGATATCCGCGCTTAGATCGAGTATGGCCTGCGCGGTGATGCGGTCTGTGGCTTGCGCGTCAGTATAGTTCAGGTAGTGGGACAAGTCGGAACTGATGACGATCAGCGTTTCGGCGCCGCCCCATAGCCTATCCAGCACCTGCGCGACTTCGTCGGCGGTGGCGTCGCCGACGGCAAGCGGGATCACCGAGAAATTGTCGAGAGATATTTGCAGAAACGGCAAGTGTACTTCGAGTGAGTGTTCCTGCGCGTGCGCGGCGGCGCTGACCGTGACTTGCGGCAGGTGTTTCAGAGCGTCAACCGCGGCTGCGTCAACCGCGATGTTGCCGAGCGGCGTTGCCAGCACTTGCGCTTCCGGCAACGCGAGGCCGCGTAGCGGCACGCGGTGTACCGGGCCGAGCAGCACGATGCGGGTGATGGTGGCGCGCGCAGGAGCGAGGCGCGCGTAAACCGCCGCGGCGATCGGTCCGGAATAAATGTAGCCGGCGTGCGGCGCGATGATTGCCTTGGGCGCCGGCTTGCCGCGCGCCTCATCCGCGGCGCCTGCCAGGAGTGCGGCGACATTGCGCGCGAGTTCGCCGGTGGCGGCCGGATAGAAGGTCCCCGCAACCGCGGGTGGACGCACACTGTTCATAGCGTAGTATTAACCTCGATGCCTGATGTCGAGATAATTATAGCCTCAGTGGCCGCCGCACTGCGCCGGGAATCGCCACCGCTAGTGCTGCTACAATCCGCGCTCACCGTCATGCCCGTTTCTTCCATGCCCAGACTGTTTGCCCTGATACCCGCCGCCGGCCGCGGTTCCCGCATGGGAGCCGAACGGCCGAAACAATATCTGACGCTCGCCGGCAAGCCGGTGCTTTATCATGCGCTGCGCAATCTGTGCCGCCACGCCGCCATCGAACGCGTGTTCGTCGTTCTCGCACAAGGGGATGCTTTTTTTGCGCGGCAGGACTGGGCGCCATTCGGCGCGCGGCTGATGCCGTTGTACTGCGGCGGTGAAACCCGCGCGGCCAGCGTGTTCAATGGTTTGCTCGCGGCGCGCGACGAGATCGGCGCGGACGATTGGGTGCTGGTGCACGATGCGGTGCGCCCGTGCCTGGCGCTGGAGATTATCGAGCGCTTGATCGAGACATTACGCAACGAATCGACGGGCGGATTGCTTGCACTGCCGATCGTTGACACGTTAAAGCGGGGCGCCGCCGACGGGTATGTCATGCAGACCGAATTGCGCGAGAATTTATGGCAGGCGCAAACGCCGCAGATGTTTCGCTATCGCATGTTGCTCGAAGCCTTGCGTAATATCGACCCGGCAGTGGCGACGGACGAAGCGAGTGCGATCGAGCGTCTGGGATTGCGGCCGAAGCTGGTGATGGGCGACAGCCGCAACCTGAAGGTGACGTATCCGCAGGATATCGCTTTCGCGCAGTTAATACTGGATTCGATGCAATGAGGTTCGCATGAGAATTGGACAGGGTTTTGACACCCACGCGCTGAAAGCCGGGCGCAAGCTCGTGATCGGCGGCGTGACGATACCCCATGATAAGGGGCTCGACGGGCATTCGGATGCCGACGTGCTGTTGCATGCGATATGCGATGCGCTGCTGGGTGCGGCTGCGCTCGGCGATATTGGTACGCATTTCCCTGACAGCGACGCCCGCTATAAGGGCATCGACAGCCGGCAGCTCTTGCGCGAAACCGCGGCGTTGCTCGCGAAGCATGGCTGGCGCGTGGTGAATCTCGATACGACTATCATCGCGCAGGAACCGCGCATGGCGCCGCACATTGCGGCCATGGTTGCCAACATCGCGGCCGATCTTGGCGTGCCGCCGCACGACGTCAGCGTTAAGGCCAAGAGCACGGAAAAACTCGGCTTCACCGGCCGCGCAGAGGGGATAGCCGCCGAGGCGGTGGTATTGATCGCGCCTCTGCAGCGGTCGCCTTGACGCGGGTGCTGAGCGATCAGCGACCACGCTGCGTCGGATGTTCGCGTCGCCGCACACTGGTCGCCTAAGGGCTGGCGCGGTGGGCAGGCACGCCGTTATTTCGCAGGGACGGCCGCTTTCGTGGATGGTTTCCGGGCCGGCGCGGACTTCGCCGGCGGCGGCGCACTCAGTTGCTCCACCAGCTGAATTGCGCCACCGACGAAAGTCTGCCGCGGGTTGTCCTTGCAGAATTGGTCGAAATACCGGTACAACTCGTCGCCGCCCGGAAATGCGCCGACCGTGATTTGATGCGACGGATTCGCGTAGTTATGGCCGGACACGAAACCGCGCGCCCACGATTCATAGTGCGCGCGCACCAGCCGGTTGCCGGCGGATTGGTTCCACGCTGCGCACGAGGCGTTGTCCGCGGCGAACATGATGTTGATCGGTTGCGCCGGGCCCGCCGCAATAGCCGGCGCCATCAGCAGCATGATTGCAGCCAGGGTGAGAATTGCCTTCACATCGCCCTCCTGAATAGTTTGCAACAGACGCGAACATGCTAGCAGTTTTCGCCGCGCAGGGCCGGAAAGTGCAAGCGTTCGGCCGTTGTCCCCGGTTGAGTAAAGCGGCTTTATAATGGAGTGGAAATCGCCTTCACCACCGAGGATTTAATGGATCGTTACATCGCGGTATTTCGACATGGCGCCAGCGACCAGGGCAGCACCGGCGATCATCTTCTGCTTACCGAGTGGGGTGAGCCGGAATGGCGCAAGTTGCTCGCGGCGACCACCCTGCGGCCGTACAAGGCGAGTGAGGTCGTTATTCAGCGCGGCGTTGCCGACCGCGCGCTGTACTTTGTCGCCGCGGGCGCGCTGGAAGTGGGCGTGACGTATGTCGACGGGGTCAGCATCAGCCCGCTGGCCAAGATCAATGCCGGCAGCGTGATTGGCGAGCAGTCGTTCTTCGACGGCCAGCCGCGCTCCGCCAATGTGTGGGCGGTGACCGACGGGGAGTTGCTGTGCCTGACGCAGGAACGATTTTACCGGCTCGCGAATGAGGAGCCGCGGCTCGTGAGCGATCTGCTGTTTGCGCTGGGCCGTATTCTGTCGCTGCGGTTGAGAAATACCTCGATGCGCGTACGGCGGTGATGTAATCAGTTTTTCGCGGTTGTCAGCGGAAACTCAACCCGCGCTTCCAGTCCGCCGCCCTCGCGCGCGAGCAGTTGCACGCCGCCGCCGTGTAGTTTCGCGATGCGGTCGACAATCGCCAGCCCCAGTCCGGAGCCGGTCGTGCTGCGCGCCTCGTTCAGGCGCGTGAAAGGTTGCAACATGCGCTCGGCATCGCCCGCCGGAATGCCCGGCCCGCGGTCGAATACCGAGAGACGCACGCGGCCATCGGCAACGGATGTTGCGACTTCGACTTCGTCGCTACCGTGGCGCAGCGCGTTATCGATTAAATTGGTCAGCAGGCGCTGTATCGCCAGCGCCTGCGCTTTCAATAGCGGCGCCTCGCCCACGCGCGCGGAAACGCGTTTGCCCTGGCGCCGGTAGCGATCGAGCACCGAGTTGACGAGTTCGTTCACGTCAAGCTCGGCAATGGTGCTTTGTTCGCCGGTGACGCGCGCGAAGTCCAGAAACTGGCTGATGACAGCGTCGATATCTTCGACGTCCTGTACCATGCCCTGCCGCAAGCTCGCATCGGTCTCATCGCTCAACATTTCCACGCCCAGCCGGATGCGCGCAAGCGGGGTGCGCAGGTCGTGCGAAACCCCGGCGAGCAGCAGCGCGCGGTCGGCGTCGGCGCGCTGCAGATCGGTCGTCATCTGGTTGAACGCGCGCGACAGCGTGCGGATTTCGGCCGGCCCGGTCTCGACCACCGGCGGTGGCGTCTGGCCGCCGCCAATCGCCGCGGCCGCGCGCGTCAATTCGCGTAGCGGCCGGTTGATGCGCGCAACGATCAGGAAAGCGCCGGCGAGCGACAGGAACAGGATCAGCACGCCCCAACCGACCCAGCGCAATTGTTCGGTGCGCTCGATACGTTCGCGCGGCAGGCGCACCCAGTATTCGAGATTGTCGATTCTGAAACTCACCCATACGCCGCGCATGCCGTCGCGACTGCCGAGCACGCGCGTGCCGTCCCCGAGCCGGCGCTGCAGTTCGAGCGTGAAGAGCGTTGTAAAAGCCCGTTCGGGCAGCGCCTCGACCGGTTCATTGGGCGCGTCGGCGTAGACCTCGATGCCTTCCTGTTGCGACAAATCACGCAGCAAATCGAGGCGTTTGGCGGGGTCGGCCGTGATCAGCGCCGAGCGCGTGAGGTTGACGACACTCGCGAATTGCTGCGCGACCTGGACCGCGCGCGGCTCGCGTTCGGCCACGCGGAAGATCTGCAGGGAAGCGAAATGTCCGGCCACCATCAGCACCGCGAGCAGCAGCACGGTGCGCCACAGCAGGCTGCGGGGGAGGAGAGTCATGGGGCGTGAGGCGTGAGGCGTGAGGGGTGAGGGGGAAACCCGGAAACAAGTGCGAGATCGGCGCTTGCAACGACACTACTTTCCGGCAGGAACCAAAGCTTTTCCGCCTCACGCCTCACTCCTCACCCCTCACTTATCATTTCGTGCCATCGGGAATAAACACATAACCAAACCCCCATACGGTCTGGATGAAGGCGGGTTTGGCGGGATCGGCCTCGATGAGTTTGCGCAAGCGCGAGATCTGCACGTCAATCGAGCGGTCGAATGCGCCGAATTCGCGTCCGCGCGCGAGCTCCATCAGCTTGTCGCGCGAAAGCGGCGTGCGCGGGTGCTGCACCAGAACTTTCAGGAGCGCGAATTCGCCGGTTGTCAGCGGCAGCTGGTCGCCGTTGCGGCTCAGGCTGCGCGTGCCCATGTTGAAGCTGAACTCGCCGAATGCGACGACTTGCTGATGCGCCGTCGGTGCGCCCGGCGGCTGAGTCGCGGGCGCGCGCCGCAGCACGGCCTGGATGCGCGCCACCAGTTCGCGCGGATTGAACGGCTTGGGCAGGTAGTCATCGGCGCCGACCTCAAGGCCGACGATGCGGTCGACGTCGTCGCCTTTCGCGGTCAGCATGATGATCGGCATCTTGTCGCCGAGGCCGCGCAGGCGCCGGCAGATCGACAACCCGTCTTCGCCGGGCATCATGAGATCGAGCACCATCAGGTCGTAGCGTTCGCGCGCCAGCCAGCGGTTCATATCGTTGCCGTCGGCAACCGCACGCACGCTGTAGCCCTGCTCGCCCAGGTAGCGGTTCAGAAGTTCGCGCAACCGCGCGTCGTCGTCGACGACGATGATGCGGATCTTGGGATCAGTCATGGGTCACTTTCCTCATGGGCGCCATGCTAGCGGTTTGAATCGGTCAATTCCACCAATTTGGAGCGCATTTGCCGCCCGCAGGCGGTGGTTGAAACAGTTTGTTACAAAAAACCGCCTGCCGTTAACAGCGTGCTTACACAGGCGGAGTAGCATGGGTCAACGTTGAAATCAGGCTGGCGTTACAGGAATAACGATAGGCATGCCGGGTGATTATCACGGCAATGGCCGCAACCAACAAGGCGCACGCAAATGGAATTTGTCCTGCACGGATTGTCCGCGGCTTTGGTCGTAACCGCGGTGCTGGCGGCCGTCGCCGCTGGCATGAGCCGTTCCGGCGCCGCGCGCGCGCCCCTCTATAATGTGCAACGTGATGCCGCGAGGCGTCGGTAAATGTGTTTCGCCGCATGGAGCAGAGTCGAATGAAAATCCTCATGGGCGTGATTCTGGCGTTGTCGGCGGCGATGGCGCTGCCGGCGGCAGCCGCGCAGTGGCGCAATTTCGGCGGCCCGCATTTCGATGTCCAGTCGCAGCAGCGTCAACGGCCCGGCGGCTACCAGCGCCAGCAGCCGCCGCAACGGGATTTTCGCCGTCCCGAGCAGCAGCCTGAACGGCGCCCCGACGGCAGGCTCACCGATCAGGAGCGGCGCGACCTGCACCGTGACCTTGACCGGGCCAACCGTGAAATCTACAAAGGCCGCTAAGCGGGTTGCGACCGGCGCGGCAGGGCGATTGACGATCCAACCACGAAGGAACTGTCCATGCAACGCACATTACAAGAAGAATCCGCAGCAATGCGAAGAAATGAAGGCCAAGCGGAAAGAACGGCAGGCGCAGTGCAAAGCCGATCCCGCGAAATGCCGGCCCGGCAATGCCGCGCGGCCCGACGGCAAGCAGTGACCGGCTGCTGACGATGGAACGGTTGCTGTTTTGGGCGCTGTTTATCGCCGGCATGGGTCTCGCGGCGTGGCTGCCCGTGAAAAGCGCGTTTCCGGAACTGGGTGCGCAGGTTGCCCACATCATGTATGTCGAACCTGGCAGATTGTAGACTGCGTCATGTCATCATTGCGATCCTGCGTGCTATCGATGCTGCGCATCTGTGCGGTGATGATTGCGGCGGCGCCCCTCACTTCTGCCGCCGTATATGCCGCGACGCCGATGGGTTTCGACGAAGCGCGTCAGCTGCTGAACCGCACCAGCTTTGCCGCCAACGTCGACGATATCAACTCATTTGCGAAGTTGACGCGCGCGCAGGCGGTCGATCAGTTGCTGGCATGGACCGCGAGCAATAAAGTCGCGACACCGGCGCCGGCGTGGATCAACGACTTCGAATCGCCGCGCCGGCTGCGCGGCCTGAGCGAAGAGCAGAAGAAGCTCGCCCAGCGGGCGCAATTCGAAAAGGGCGCGGAACTGCGCGGCTGGTGGATGACCGAGATGCTGACGACGCCCTCGCCACTGACCGAAAAAATGGTGCTGTTCTGGCACAACCATTTCGTCTCCAGCCTGCGGAAGGTCAGATCGCCGGTATTGATGTACCGCCAGCAGTTGTTGCTGCGCAAACACGCGCTGGGTTATTTTGGCGACCTGCTGCACGACGTGTCGAAAGACCCGGCGATGGTGGTTTACCTCGACAACGCGTCGAACCGCAAAGCCCAGCCGAATGAAAACTTTGCGCGCGAGGTGATGGAACTCTTCACGCTGGGCGAGGGCAACTACAGCGAAAGGGATATCAAGGAGGCGGCGCGCGCATTCACCGGCTGGAGCATAGACCTCGATACGGGCGAGTTTGTGTCGCGGGCGCTGATTCATGATGAGGGCGTGAAAACCGTGCTCGGCGCGAGCGGCAACTTCGATGGCGATGCCGTGCTCGACATCCTGCTCGCGCAGCCGCCCACCGCGGAGTTCATCGTGGCCAAGCTGTGGCGCGAGTTTGTGTCGCCGGTACCGGATGTTGCGGAAGTGAAACGCGTCGCGCGCATGTTTCGCGACAATCGCTATAACATCAAGGTCGCGCTGCGGGCGCTGCTGACTTCGGATGCGTTCTATGCGCCGCAGAACCGCGCGGCATTGATCAAATCGCCGGTCGAACTCATCGTCGGCACGTTGCGCCAGTTTCGTTTTGAGACCGGCGAAGTCATGCCCTTCGTGCTGGTGTCGCGCCAGCTCGGTCAGGATCTCTTCGCGCCGCCCAACGTCAAAGGCTGGCCCGGCGGCGAAGCGTGGATCAACAGCGCAACGCTGTTGCAGCGCAAGCAGATTCTCGATCGGCTCTTTCGCGCGCAGGAGATGCGCCAGCCGTTGATGGCGATGAGCCGCGATGCCGGTGACAATGTAAAAGGCATCGGAAAATCAGGCGATGGCAAGGAGCGGCTTGCGCGCGCGATGATGGATATCCATTTCGACGGCGACAAATGGCTGTCGCAATTCCGGCCCGGGGATCCGCTGTTAATCAAGGTCGTGCTGGCGGCTGATCCGGCGAGCCCGCCGGCCGCGCCTGCGCAGGGAACGGACGTGCTGCGGCAATGGGTGCTCGATCCGGTGTATCAGTTGAAATAAGAGGCGAAGGAGAGCTTATGGACCGGCGTGAATTTCTGAGCGTGATGGGGGCGACCGCCGTCGTCGGCTGGCTGCCGGATGTCGCTTACGCGGGCCCCGCCGGACGCTACGACAACGTCCTGATCCTGGTCGAGTTAAAGGGCGGCAACGACGGTTTGAACACCGTGGTGCCGTATGCCGACGGCGAGTATTACAACCTGCGTCCGCGCATCGCGATACCGCGCGACCAGGTGCTGCAGCTCGACCCCCGCGCGGGCTTGCATCCGTCCCTGCAACCGTTGATGGCGTTGTGGCAGAACCGCGAGCTGGCGGTGGTGCAAAGCGTCGGTTACCCGAGCGCCAACCTGTCGCATTTCCGCTCGATTGAAATCTGGGACACCGCGTCGAAAAGTGCTGAATACCTGAGCGATGGCTGGCTGACGCGCGCGTTTGCGGATTCGCCGGTGCCGAAGTCATATGCGGCGGACGGCATCATCGTCGGCTCGAGTGAAATGGGCCCGCTGGCCGGCGGCGGCACGCGCGCGCTGGCACTGACCAACACTGAACAGTTTCTGCGCCAGGCAAAACTCGCGGGCGGCGAAGGCGCGTCGCGCAATCCCGCGCTGAGCCACATTCTGAAAGTCGAGCGGGATGTGGCGCAGGCGGCGTCCAATCTGAACGCGAACTACACGTTCCGCGCCGAGTTTCCGAATAACCCACTCGGCAATGCTTTCAAGACCGCGGCGCAGGTGATTGCGAGCAAGGCGGGTGTCGCGGTGGTCCGGGTCACGCACAACGGTTTTGACACCCACGGCGGTCAGCAGGGTAACCAGCAGCGGCTCCTCAAGGAGCTGGCGGAAGGGCTGACGGCCATGCGCGCGGCCATGCAGGAAATCGGACGCTGGGATGCGACGCTGATGATGACGTACTGTGAATTCGGCCGCCGGCCCAGGGAAAACCAGAGCGGCGGCACTGATCACGGCACGGCCAACGCGCACTTCGTACTGGGCGGCCGGGTCAAAGGCGGGCTGTACGGCCTGCCGCCGGCACTGACCCAGCTCGACGGTAATGGCAATCTGCCGTTTGCAGTCGATTTTCGCGACCTTTATGCCACCGCGCGTGAGCAATGGTGGGGGGTGAATTCGGCGGTTGCGCTGAACGGAAAATTCAGACCGGTCGACCTGTTGAAGGCCTGACGCGTGTGCTGCCGGCGCGCGGGCGACCACGCCCGACGTGCCTGATTGCCATGGATTCTGGACGCTTTTCGGCGGGTCGGCCGGTCGTTGGCGGCTACCGAATGACCTTTTTTAGGTCAGATTTCAGCCGCAGACCCCTGATTTCATATATCATTACGCGTGCGTGAGGAGCCGCGGCGCGGGTTTGGCGCGGGGGATTGGCTGTAGTGTGAAAATCAAAGCGAAAGACACACCATGCTTGCAACAAGGATTCGCCAAAAAGACGGCATCTTCTACTTTGCCAGTACTCCCGCGAAGGAGATCCTGAACAAAGTCCGCTTCATCAGCCGTTTCTACGGCGAGGATGAGCAAATTGCCGCGCAGACCGTACCGCAGAACGACGAGATTGCGCAGTTCATCGCGCGCATCGAACGCAACGACGCCGCCTTCCAGCGCGTCGTGTCGCGCGCCAAGGTCAGGTCGCTCAAGAATTTCTACGAAATGGCGGTCACCCAGCCGCCGATTCCCGGCACGGTTTTGCTGTTCACCAGCGATAAGCTCAGTTTTCGCGCGCTCGAAGGCCAGGACAGTGTCGGCCACTTGCAGGAGCCGACGTCGAAATACTTGATCATCGACGGCCAGCACCGGCTGGCGGCGCTGCGTTTTTATCTCACCGAGCATCCCGAAGAAGCCAAAGGCATCGACGTGCCGTGCGTGATTTTCGACGGCCGCAGCGAGGATTTCGCGGCTGAAATGTTCGTCATCATCAATTCAACGCCGACGCGCATCAACAAAAGCCACCTGGTCGACTTGTACGAGCGCGTGTCGTGGGCGGATCCCGACCGGCGTTTTGCCGCGCGGCTGGTGGACAGCCTGTACAGCGAAGCCGACAGTCCGCTGCGTTACCGCATCAACCGGCTGGGCGGCCGCAGCCTGAAAGACAAGTGGATATTGCAGGCGGAGCTGTTCAACGAGCTTTATCGCTGGGTGCGCGCCGAGTGGA
>JAYVME010000441.1:0-16494 GCA_043759115.1 Betaproteobacteria bacterium
AATTCCGCCGGACTGCCGCCGACCGCGTCGTAGCCCTGGATTTCGAATTGCGCTTTCAGGTCCGGCGCGCGCACGACCTTCACCAGATCGCGGTGCAAACGCGCGACGATCGCCGGCGGCGTTTTCGCGGGGGCCAAGAGGCCGAACCACGTAATCGATTCGTAGCCCGGCACACCCGCCTCGCTGACCGTCGGCACGTCAGGCAGTTGCGGCGACCGTTTCGTGCTCGACACGGCAATCAGGCGCAGGCGCCCGGCCTTGATGTGCTGCAGCACCGGCGGGATCGAATTAAACATCAGGTTCACGCTGCCGCCGATCAAATCGGTTATGGCCTGCGGCGCGCCCTTGTAGGGCACGTGCGTAAGATCGACGCCCGCCATACTCTTGAACAATTCCATCGCCAGATGATTGGCGGCACCATTGCCCGCCGACGCGTAATTAAGTTTACCGGGCTCCACTTTCGCGAGCGCCACCAATTCCTTCACCGTCTTCACCGGTACCGACGGATGCGTGATCAGGAGAAACGGGCCAATCGATACCAGGCTCACCGGCAGAAAGTCGCGCAGCGTGTCGTAGTTCACGTGTTTCTGCAGATGCGGCAGGATGGTCAGCGATCCGGGGCTGCTGAAAAATAACGTGTACCCGTCGGGTAGCGCTTTGGCCGCGAGCTCCGCGCCGATCAGGCCGCCGGCGCCGCCGCGGTTATCGATCACGAGTTGCTGGCCGAGCAGGCTCGACAGGCCCGGCGCCACCATGCGCGCGATGACGTCCGGCGTGCCGCCCGCGGGCACTGGAACGATGACGCGGACCGGTTTGTCCGGATAGGTCTGCGCGAATGCGAGCGATGGCGTCAATACCGCCGCGAACAGCGCACCAGCGCCGCGCGAAATATTTTTCACTGCCTTCCTCCAGCGGATTCACTTTTCACGAATGGTAACTCAAATAAGCGGCGGCATCGACGCGGATCGCGACACGCGGATCGCTACGCGACGTGTCATGCCGCGCATTCACGCCCGCATCGACAATCGGCTATCCTTACGCACTCACTAACCAACCAAGCAGCAGGCGTAGGGTGCGCATGGCGCACGCGGACTCTCAAAGCACGCGACAAATTCCAAGGGGACATAAGCATGACAACAACACCAGGCGGCGCATACGCGCCGGGCACCGAACTCGCGGGCAAAGTCGCGCTCATTACGGGTGCTGCGCGCAATATCGGACGCGCGACCGCGCTCGCGCTCGCAGCCGGCGGCGCAGCGGTCGCTATTAACACTCGCGCTTCAAAAGAAGACGCCGAAAAAGTCGCGCAGGAAATCCGCGCCGCGGGCGGGCAAGCGGAAGTCTATGTGGCGGACATCGCCAACGCCGGCGCGGTGAAGACGATGGCCGCCGGCATATTGCAACGCTTCGGCCGCATCGACATCCTCGTGCTCAACGCCTCGGTGCGCAGCGAGAAACCCTTTCTCGAACTGACCTATGACGAGTGGCGGCTGCCGCTCGGGATCACATTGGACGGCGCGTTCTACTGCGCGCAGGCGTGCATTCCGTCGATGCTCAAGAACGGCGGCGGCGCGATCGTCACGCTGGGCGGCATGCAGTCGCTGTCGGGTGCGAAGCACCGCGTCAACGGCTCGGTCGCGAAACACGGCCTCGTCGGCATGACGCGCGCGCTGGCGCGCGAATTCGGCGACCGCAACATCCGCGCCAACTGCATCGCGCCCGGCACCATGAATACCACGCGCGCCGCCGACCGCGCGCCGCGACCCGCGCCCACCAACATTCCGCTCGGGCGCTACGGCGAAGCGGAAGAAGTCGCCAGCGCCGTGCGCTTCCTCGCCGGCCCGGGCGCGAGCTTCCTGACCGGGCAGACCATCCAGATCAACGGCGGCCAGATGATGTTCTGAATCAATCAGTATCTAAAACATCCAGCAACCGCCGATAAACGCAGATGGACGCTGATGGAATCAAAAACAGAATTTCCCGAATGATACTGTTTTCTCCGATCGCGCCATGGTTGAAGATCGCGGGCATGGCCGAAGCGTTTAACGTGCCGGTCGTCAGCCACGTGCTGCCCGAACTGCACGTGCACCTCATCGCCGGCATCCCGAACGGTCTCACCGTCGAGTACATCGCGTGGTCGTTGCCGTTGTGGGAAGAAATACCGGTGATGGAAAAAGGCGATCTCGTCGTGCCCGACAAGCCGGGTCTCGGGATCAGCTTCAATCATGAAATAATCAAGCGTTACGGTGTTGCGTAATGCACAACGTAGCGCCGCCAAGTCCCTGCTCGTCGTTTTGCCACGTCGCCATATGGTATAATATACCATATGGCACGCAAGACCATTAACGCCACGTTGCTGTTGCACGAGAAGTTCGTGCTCGCTGACGGCGCCATCGTGGAGTTGGTGATCTGGAATTTGCCGCGTGCCACGGCCGATCGCCCTCACGGCCTGAAATACCGGCTCTACTTCGGGCGCGACGGCAAGTGCCTGGTGCGCTACGACAATGAGTCGGGAAAGGGCGATCATCGGCACGTGAAAGGCCGTGAGGCGAGCTATCAATTCGTATCGGTGGAGAAACTGCGACGGGATTTCGCGGCGGATATTTTGAAATATGGAGGTAAAGATGAAAAGAAAGATTGAGGTGACCGTAGGCAGTCTTTCGGATGCGCTCGATCGATTTGAGAACACCTGGCGGCAAGGCGCGGCAGGCCGCAAGCGAGCGTCCGAAGTGCGCCTGACTTTCGAGAACTTGCCGGTGCTGCTCCGGAATCTGACGCCCGTACGCTGGACATTGCTGGAGCAGCTTCGGCGCGACGGCCCGCTTTCGATCAATGAACTCGCGCGACGACTTAAGCGTAACTATAAAAACGTACATACCGATATCACGCGCCTGATCGAACTCGGACTTGCCACGCGACGCGCCGACCGGCGTGTCGCGGTGGTATGGGACATAGTGGCCGCGGAAATGCGATTGGCCGCGTGAAGTCACGATTGCAAGCCTGCTCTTGTAATCCCCGGTGGATTCATCCTGCAATTTGAATCCACGCGCTCACCGTCGAGTACATCGCATGATCGTTGCCGCTGCGGGAAGAAATCCCCGTGATGGAAAATGGCGACCTCGTCGTGCCCGACAAACCCGGGCTGGGCTTAAGCTTCAACCGCGACATCATCAAGCGTTACGGCATCGCTTAATACGCTGGATCTCATGGCCGTTGGCGCATAGCATTCGCATGGCAGCGCGTAGAATTGACACTCGAGTCCCTGTGGGGAGGGCGCTATGACTATCCTGGAATTGAAATTAAATCTGCCTGATGATCTGGCGCAACGCGCGCAACGCGCGGGTCTGCTCACTTTAGCTTCTGCATTTCCTTGAGTAGTTCAGCGCGTTCCTTTTCTGATTGTTTCAATTGCTCTACTTCCGCCTTCACTCCCGGCCTGAAGTAATACAAAAATCAAAGGGGCCACGCTCGGAAAATTTTCCGCGCTATCCGGCGCCGCTTTCCGACAAGAAAACGGAAAATCCCGGAGGAACGCGACTCCTTTGCCAATGGCATCACGCGCGCGGCGAGCGGCCTGTAGATCGTGCTCCAAAAGAAATCCGTACAGCCGGCGCAGGTCGTCCCTGGCTGCTTTGGTGTAGCGAACACGATAGCTCACTTACCGGTCTTGGCTGTCGCTTGGATCAACATGTCATCCAGTTCGTGCAAGACATCTTCGGCCGGAACGTATTCGCCGGTACGCCGTGCTTCGTCGCGTGAAGCCAGACCACGGGCAATGAACTCACTTTGTGTTCTACGCCGCTCTATGTTGGCCCGCAGCGATAGCTCCACGAAACTCGACAGGCTCTCGCCTTCCTGCAATACGCTCTCAGCCGCGCTGCGCAGTTCAGGATTGACACGAAGGAATGGAATCGAAGCGGATTTCATTGGCTGGCCTCCTTACATTGCATTTGCGATTCATTATGCCGGATTATTGAGCGTTACGTAATTGCATAATACGGCCCTCATCCCCGGCCTTTCTCCCGCGGGGAGAAGGAAGTAAAAAAACCTATCCATGCGGGAGGGATTGGGGTGCGAGCTTCTGTCCAATCTGGACGTCGTGGCTGATTGTCTTTTCCAGAGTCAACGCCGATATCTTTCGGGGCGGACCTCGCTAATTCTCAGCAATCCATCGCGGTTCTGGTTCGTTTTTACTCTGTGCTCTCTACGCCCTCTGTGGCTGGCATTTTTTTATCGGCGTTCATCGGCGGCTAAAGCCTGCCTTACTTGAATCCGAACAACCGCGCCGGCGTGTCCCATAAAACTTTCTGTCTGTCTTTTTCATCGGGCAGCCAGCGCGACAGACAGGTGGCCGGCGGACCGTAGTCCATGCGCTCGTCCATGCGCACGTACGGCCAGTCGGAACCCCATACGCAGCGGTCGAGCGTGTACGCATCAATCGCCGCCGCGATAAACGGATCGACATCGGTATACGGATAGCCCTCTACCGAAGAGCGGAACGGGCCTGAGAGCTTGATGACCGCCTGGCCCGATCTGCCGAATTCGAGCACGGTCTGGTAACCCGCGCCTTTCACGCCGCGCGCGATGTCGGGGCGGCCGAAGTGATCGATCATCAGGCGCACGCCGGATTTGCGCAATATCGGCGCCGCAGCTATGAGTTCGTCCTTCTGGAAATGCAGTTGCAGGAACATGTCGAGCGCTTTCAGGCGCGCGAGCAGTTTGTCCGCAGCCGGCTCGATCAGCGGCCGCATGCCGTGGCCCATCAGGTTCATGCGCACACCGACGACGCCCTGCGCCTTGAGTCCCGCGAGTTCCGCCTCGGACGCGGTCGCCTTGACGAGCGCGATGCCTTTGAAGTGACCGCCTGATTCGGCGATGGCCTGCATCATGCAACGATTGTCTTCGCCGTACGGACCCGCGCCGACCAGGAGGCCGTGCGTCAGGCCGTGCGCCGCGAGCACCGCGCGAAACTTGGCCGGCGTGCCCATCTGGCTCGGAAGAGGCGTGTACAAAGTGTCCGGCGAAAACGGGAATTCGGCGCCGCCAAAGACATGGGCGTGTGAATCGACGGCGCGGGTGATGGTGGTCATGACTAATGCGCTCCCCAACGAATTGATTTATGAAAGCGGCAGTGTATGCGGGCGCGGTTGCGCCGACAAGCGCGGCTTGCTATTGTTCGCGGGCAAGTCACCGAGGAGGGTTGCATGCAAACAAAATCTGCACGCCGTTACGCCATCACGAGCGCCCTGCTGCTCGCGGGCGCCATCAATCACGCACCCATCGCGCACGCGCAGGACGGCTATCCGAACCGCCCGATCCGTTTGCTGATCCCGATGGCCGCCGGCGGCGCGAGCGACATCCTGATGCGCACGGTGTCGCCGAAAATGGGCGACATACTCGGCCAGCAGATCGTGATCGACAACCGGCCGGGCGCGAACGGCGTGATCGGCGAAGAAATGGTCGCGCGCGCGGCGCCCGACGGTTACACGTGGCTCGTGACTTCGATTGCGATTGCGATTAATCCGAGTTTATACAAGCCCAGCTACAACGTCCTCGCTGATTTCACGCCGGTGTCGCAGATCGCCGACGTCGATCTCCTGCTCGGCATATATCCCGGCGTGCCCGCGAAGAACGTGGCCGAATTCATCGCCTACGCGAAAGCGAATCCGGGCAAGCTCAATTACGCGTCGTTCGGCGTCGGCAGCATCGCGCAGATGGCGGGCGAGCTGTTCAAGCAGGCGAGCAAAACCCAAATTGTGCACATCGCGTACAAGGCGACTCCGCAGGCGGTGCAGGAAACCATCGCCGGGCAAACGCAGATGGTGTTCGGCGGCACGCCCTACATGGTGCCGCACGCGCTTTCCGGGCGGCTGCGCGGCATTGCGGTGAGTTCATTGCACCGCTCGCCGCTGGCGCCCGACATTCCGACGCTCGATGAATCCGGGCTGCCGGGCTTCGACGTCACCGCGTGGTTCGCGCTGTTCGTGCCGGCGAAAACGCCACGCCCGATTGTCGCCAGGATAAACGCGGTGCTGGCCGACGTGCTGCACGATCCGCAGCTTAAAACCATTATCGAAAAACAGGGTTTCCGCGCAGGCGGCAATTCGTCGGCGGAATTCACGAAGTTCTTCCGCGCGGAAGTGGCCAAATTCAACGCACTCGTCAAGACGGCGGGAATCAAGCCGGAGAACTGATCCGGTTTCCCGCTGCGGCCCGATCCGAAAAAAGGCAACGTCTGTCGTGCGACTGGGTTACTTTACGATGCCCCTGCATCCGGCGTACCGCCCGCCCGCGCAATGGCTGCCCAGCCACTGGACCAATTACGTCGAAGGCAAACGCCGCGCAGGAACCGGCGCGGCGGGTGTCGTAATGTTTACCGACCCCCACAATGCGGAGCGAGGTTCGTCATGACCCGCCGCTGGACCGAGCAACGCTGGCTGCTCGACAACACCATACGCGCGGTCGGCGTCGACTGGGACCAGCCGCGCACCATCAGCTACAACGCGCCGTGCGGACCGGAGGCGAACGCCGACTTCGCCGCGATCCGCGCGCGCGTGCAGAAATACGCCGACATCTCGCCCGCCTTCGAAGCGACCGCGCGGCGCCGCGAAGCGAAGGCGCGCGAGGCCGAGGAGTCCGGCGCGCCCGTCACCGCGCGCCAGAATTACTTCATGGCGGCGATCCATTACGCGGCCGCGCAGTGGCCGCACGACGAGAACAACGCGCAGAATCTGTGGCTCAACGAGCGCAAGCGCGACTGCTACCAGCGCTACGCGACGCTCGCCGATCATCGCGTCGAAGCGGCGTGGGTGCCGTTTCAGGGCAAGGCGCTGCCCGGCTGGCTGCATTTGCCGCCCGGCTACAGCGGCGGCCGCATTCCGGCGGTGTGGTCGATTCCGGGCATGGACGGTTTCAAGGAGGGCGGCGTCGCGATGTACGGCGACCGCTGGCTCGCGCGCGGCATCGCCGTGCTGACGCTCGAAGGACCCGGCCAGTACGAAAGCGCGGTGCTCGGCATTCACGTCAGCGTGCCAAACTGGATCGCGGCGGCGCGCGCGGTCGCGGACTGGCTGGCGGCGCGGGCGGAAATCGATCCGGTGCGCATGGGTGTTGCCGGCCAGAGCTTCGGTTCGTTTTTCGCCACCCTCGTGGCCGCCAGCGAGCAGCGCTTTCGCGCGTGCGCGGTGACCGCCACCTGCCTCGAGCCCGGCTGCCACACGATCTTCGAGGAAGCCTCGCCGACGTTCAAGAAGCGTTTCATGTATATGTCCGGCTACACCGACGAAATCGAGTTCGACGTTTTCGCGCGGTCGCTCACATGGCGCGGGCACGCCGAAAACATTCGCGTGCCGTACCTGTGCGTGGCGGGCGAGGCGGACGAGTTGTGCCCACTCGCGTACACCGAAGAAATGCTCCAGGCATTGCAAGCGCCGAAGCGGCTCGTGATCTACCAGGACTCGCGCCATTCCGTCGGCAACTGTCCCGCCGCCAATCTGGGGCCGGCGCCGGCGGTGCTCGTCGCCGACTGGATGCAGGCGCGGCTCGACGGCAAGCCGTTCGCGAGCGAGCGCTGGTTCGTCGAGGCGAGCGGGCGCGTCGTCAAGACGCCGTATCAGACGGCGCAATCGTGACGCGCGCGAATTTCGAGTTTTTTCCCCATCTCTGAGCGCTATTGATGAAATACAAAGACTACTACGGCATTCTCGGTGTCGAACGAAGCGCCGGCGCCGAGGATATCAAAAAAGCCTATCGTAAACTAGCCCGCAAGTATCACCCGGACGTTTCCAAGGATCCCGCCGGCGAGGAAAAATTCAAGGAGGTCGCGGAAGCTTACGAGACCCTCAAGAGTCCGGAAAAACGCGCGGCCTACGACCAGCTTGGCAGTTACCGGCCGGGGCAGGACTTCCAGCCGCCGCCGGACTGGGGCAAGCAGTTTGGCGACTCGCAGTTCTCGTTCGAGGACGCCGATCTGGCGGATCTCTTCGCGGGACTGGCGGCGGGTCGGCATCGCGCAGGACACGGGACGGGTCAAATCCGGATGCCCGGCGAGGATTTCGAAGTCACTGCCCGTATTTCGTTGGAGGAAGCGTATCGCGGCACCGAAGTCGAACTGAATTTGACAATGCCCGAACACGACGAGAAGGGATTCCTGCATCGCGTGCCGCGCACTTTCAAGGTGCGCATCCCCAAGGGCGCAACCGATGGACAAAGATTGCGCCTGGCCGGCAGGGGCGGCAAGGGACTTAACGGCGGTCGTGACGGTGACTTGTATCTTGGTGTTGCGTTACATCCGCATCCGCTGTTTCGTGTGAGCGGACATGATCTGTATCTCGATTTGCCATTGACGCCATGGGAAGCGGTGTTGGGCGCGAGCGTAGAGGTCCCGACGCTGGGTGGGCCGGTTCGGCTGAAAGTGCCGCCGAATACGCATGCCGGGCAGCAATTACGGCTATCCGGGCGCGGACTGCCCAAACCCGACGGCACAGAGGGCGATCTCTTCGCCCTCGCGCAGGTCGTCGTACCCACTGCGACCAGCGAGCGTGAACGCGGGCTGTTTAAACAACTGGCGGAAGCTTCGACGTTTAATCCGCGCGCGCGCTTTCAACAGGAGAAGAAAAATGAAAGCTGAATCTACTGATGCGGTATGGCTTACCGACGACAATGAGTTCTCGTTGGCGGAGCTTGCGGAGTTGTCAGGCTTGTCCGAAGCGGAGCTGCGCGAATTCGTTGACTATGGCGCCGTCACGCCCATTGATCCGGACTCGATACCGTGGGTCTTCAACGGGAAGTGTTTACTGACCATCCGTACGGCATGCCGTCTGCGCGTCAGCTTCGATCTCGAGCCGCATGGGGTGGCCCTGATCGTCTCGCTGCTGGACCGGATTCACGAGCTCGAGGCACAGTTAGACAGTCTGCGCGCGCAACTGCCGCGTCACCCGCATTAGGGCCGGCTATATAAGCATTCGCACATCACGCCGATCACTCAGTCAAGCGGACGCATCGCCGAGATTCCGTATTGATCCGGCCCGAGTAGCGATGCGCGCCTTCATCTCACGCGCGGCCATCGTGTAGCCGCCGTCGCCGCCGTCGATGAAATGGACGTGGCGGTAGTCGGATGCCGACTCGACCAGACAGGTCATGAGCGCGGTGTCGGCAACGTGCAGGCCGTAATTGAGTTCACCGCGCGCCGTGCGCGCGTCGAGATGCGCGCGGATCAACTCGATACGGTCCGCCGGGCAATCGAGCACCATCGACAGCCTGTCGTCATATTTCGAAAAGTCGGTGTTGCGCGTCATTTCCGCGCGATAGCGCGCGGGGTCGAAACCGCCGACCGCCATGCCGCTGCGGAATATCAGCCACGCGACGAAGGTGCGCGCGAACAGCACGGCCACCCGCAACACAAACGGCAGGCGCCCGCCCTCGGCGCGCGCTTCGAGCAGCAACGAGCGGGTCCACATCTTCGCTTTCAGGTTTTCAAGGCTTACCGGCTTCACTCCGCGTCCGTCGGGATCGGCAATGGCGAGAATGCGCTCGTGCGCTTCGCGCAGATCGGCGGCGCCGCTGACGATCAACGCGACCATCTTGCCGCGCACCGATTTCAACGGCGACCAGCGGCACGAAAGCCCGCCGAGGTCGGGCGCGCCGCCGTCGTGCGTGTCCGCGATCGCAATGCTGTGCGCCGGGATAGCCGCATCACGACCCTTGATCGCGTCTTCCAGGAACTGCACGCCGCCGCCCAGAAACAGGCCGAACGAATTGCCGGGTGTGGGCTCATAGCGCGCAACCAGCACGTTGCGCCCGCGCCGCCGGATCTCGCCGACCGACATCGCGCCGGCGCGCAACGTCAAGCCGTAGTTTGTGCGCGCGAACACACAAGTGCGGGCGAGCGCGATGCGCGCGTTCTGAATATGCGAAGGCGGGATCAGCAACACGGCGCCGTCGCCGCCGAACAGAAAGGGTATCGTTTCACCACCGCAGGCATTACGCACCGCCGCGATGCCGGCCGCGCCGGCAAGATTGACGAGTTGATGGTGCCCGGCCTCGACCGCGCGCGTCGACGATTCGACGTCGGTCACGGCCAGCAACCAATCGTCCGGCGCCGGCGCGTAAAAGCGCGTATCGAAGCTGTCGACCGTGCTGTGAAAAGGCGTCAGGGCTTCGAAAAAATTGGCGCCGTTGCCCATCGCTCCTTCACCTCTTCACTTCTTCATTTCTTCTTGCCCGCGTGACCTGCCGGCGCCGCCGGCCGGGGATGCAACACCATCTGCGTCTGCGTGACAACCGCCACCAGACGCCCGTCCGCGTTCTTCAACGTCGTCTGCCACACGTTGGTGCTGCGTCCGATGTGCAGCGGCTTCGCGACACCCGTGATTTTCGGCCCCACGCCGGCGGCGAAGAAGTTGGTTTTCGATTCGAGCGTCGTGGTCAGATGTCCGGCCGGCAGATTGGCGATCGTGCCGACCGCGCCCATCGCATCGGCGAATGCCATCAGCGCGCCGCCGTTCACGCGGCCGTTGCGGTTCATATGACGCTCGTCGACCGGCATTTCGGCGACAACCTTTTTCTTCGTCATCGACACGATGCGCATGCCGAGCGTGCGCGCCACACCGTTCTGCATCACGCGATGCGGATCGTGCGCGACGGGGGCCGCAATTTTTTTGACCGTTTTTTTCTTCGCCATGATCAGACCTTCCAGCCGAGCCATTCGCACACCGCGCGGCCCATGATCCAGTCCTTGTCGTCAGCGGTGAGCCACGGGATTTCCTCGGTGAACAGCGTGACATGCTGGCGGTACGCAATCGGCGAGCGCGACAGATCGGTGCCCCAGAAAAGACGCCGGGGCCCGAATGCGTCGTAGACGCGGCGGATATGGCCATGAAACTCGGTGTACGGATACTTGCCCGTCGAATAACTCGGCAGCGCGCTGACCTTGGCGGATACGTTGGGGCGCTTGGCAATCGCGAGCAGCAGGTCGAGGTCACGAAATGCCGCCGCATCCTTCTTGCCGCTCGGAATCGACAGATGATCCATCGTGATTTTCAGGCCCGGATGTTTTTCCGCGACCTTGTCGATAAGGTGCACCAACGGCTGCGGCACCAGCACGTAGATCGGCACGCCGGCTTTTTCCGCCTCGCCCCACACCCAGTCCATGTGGCCGTCGGTGAGCAGCGTTACCAGCACCGGTATATGAAACGTGAAACGCAGCCCGAGCATACCCGTCTGCTTGCGCCAGTTCGCGAGCTGGCCGCGCGACTTCGGATCTGCGGGGTCGATGCGCCCCATAACCGCAAACCGGTTGGGATGCGCGGCGGAGGCGGCGATGCCCAGATCGTTGCGGTCGCCTTCCCACGACGGCGGCACGATCACCACGCGGTCTACTCCCGCTTCGTTCATCTCGCGCAGGAGATCGCCGGCGTCGAGCGGAATCGGGCGCTGCGCCTCCGCGCGCTTGGGCCACGGACGTGCGGGCGTGTCCGCACCCCAGATATGTACTTGCGAATCGACGACCAGCATGCCGGCTCCCTGAATTAATTATTTGGAGTGCGGAGTTTAACTGAATAGGCGTTGCAAAACGAAGGGATGCGTCATGTCCATACCGATGCAATCGTAGCGCAGGCGACTCGCCTGCATTGATACCGTTGCAGGCGGGGTCGCCTGCGCTACTCTCATTCTGAAACGCGCTCTAAGCGCTATGAGCATTTGCGCGCCCGCCGCGCGTAACGCACTGCACGATCTATTCGACTTTCAGATTGGCAAGCCGGATCGCCTCGCCAAAGCGCGCGTATTCGGCGTTGATGAACTGGATGAACTCCGCCGGCGTGTTCGTCACCGGATCGCCGCCCTGGCGTTCGAGCAATTCGCGGGTCGCGGGATTGTTGACGACTTTCACCAGCGTTGCATACAGCTTGTCGAACACCGGCTTGGCGATGCCTTTGGGCGCCATCAGCCCGGCCCAGCCGGTCGACACGTAACCCGGCACGCCGGCTTCGCTGATGGTCGGCAGGTCGGGCGTTTGCGGCGAGCGCTTCTCGCCGCCGGTCGCCAACGCGCGCAAGCGGCCCGAACGCACGTGCGCTATGACCGACGGCCCGGGCGCAATCGTGAACTGCGACTCGTTGCCGATCACCGCGATCAATGAGGCGCCGCCTTTGTACGGCACCTGATGCACGTCGATGCCGGTCGCGTGCGTGAACAGCACGCCGGCGAGATGGCTCTGAAAGCCGGCGCCCGCGTTCGACATGTTGAGCTTGCCGGGGTTTGCTTTCGCGTACGCAATCAATTCCTTCACGCTGTTGATCGGCAGGGTCGGATTCACCACGAGGATGTTCTGCGTAATCGCGAACAGCGACAGCGGCGCAAAATCCTTCACCGGTTCGTAATTGAGCTTCTTGTAAATCTGCGGCGTGATCACCTGCATGCCGGTCGAACTGATCAATAACGTGTAACCGTCGGGCGGCGAATGCGCGGCGATCTCGGCGCCGATAATGCCGCCAGCACCCCCGCGGTTGTCCGACACGACCTGCTGGCCGAGTTCTTCGCCAAGGCGCACGCCCAGCACGCGCGCGAGCGTATCGACCGAGGTGCCGGTGGTATTCGCGATAATGAGACGGATGGGTTTGGTGGGATATGGCTGCGCGATGGCCGGCGAGGGCGCATATGAGACGGCTATCGCGAATATCGTTAACGTAATAAGGATGAAGGCGGAAGGATGAAGGATGAAATTTTCAACCCCAACGCTCCAGCTCGCTCGTGCCTCCAATGCTTTTGTTCTTTTCTTCATCCTTCATCCTTCATCCTTCATCCTTGGTCTCCAATTACGACCGACAGCATGCTGATCGATGCGTTCTGGATGCCATCGACCGCCACCGCGACCGCCTCGTTTTCATCGTGCAAACCGAGGACGTAAAGCAGTGGCAGGTAGTGCTCGGGCGTCGGGATAGCCATACGCGCGTCATTGCCCATTTTCGCGTAATCAACGAGCGGCTGATGCTCACGTCGCAGCACATGGCCGCGCACCACATCGTTGAAGCGCACCGCCCAATCGTAAGCGGGCGCGTCATCTTTCCAATTTAGCACGCCCAGGTTATGCACGACATTGCCAAAGCCGGCGACGAGCACGCCTTCGTCGCGCAGGGGCGAGAGCCGTTTGCCAAGCTCATAGTGGAAAGACGGCGGTTGCGTCGCATCCATGCTCAACTGAACGACTGGAATGTCGGCTTTTGGATACGCATGCGCGAGCACCGACCACGTGCCGTGATCGAGGCCCCAACTCGTATCCGCCTGCACTTCGAGCGGGGCGAGCAGTTCGCGCACTCTAAGTGCCAGCGCGGGACTGCCCGGCGCGGGATACTGAAAATCGAACAGCGCCTTGGGAAATGCGCCGAAATCATGGAGGGTCGGCGGCTTTTGCATCGCGGTCACCGCCGTGCCGCTTAGGTACCAATGCGCCGACACCGCAAGTATGGCGGTCGGGCGCGGCACCGCGCCGCCCAGCTTGCGCCACGCTTCGGTGTATTCATTGTGCCCGAGCGCATTCATCGGGCTGCCGTGCCCGATGAAAACCGCCGGCATGCGCGCCTGACTCAAGACCGTACCCGCATCTCCGGCGTTACTTCAGCACGATCGGATTGATCGGCGAGCCGACCGCGCCGGTGATCGGCAGCGTCGGCGCGCAGAACAGGAATTCGTAGACTTTGTCCTTCGCGCAATCGTCGGCGAGGTCCTTGAGATAAAAAATCTCGCCCATGGTGATGCCGATCATCGGAATCACGATCCAGTGCCACGGCTGGAACGCTGCGGTGCTTTCGTTCGGGCGCACTTCGCAGCCCCACGTATCGAGGCAGATCGCCGCGATCTGTTTGCGGTGTATCCACTCGGCGGTCTCGAAACGCAAACCCGGCGCGTCGCCCGCCGCGTATGTGCCCCAATCGCCGCGCGCGAGGCAATGCTCCATCTGGCCGGTGCGCACGATCACGAAATCGCCCGGCCGCACTTCGACGCCCTGCGCTTTCGCGCACGCATCGAGTTCCGCGTTGCCGATGCCGTAGCCGTCTTCGAGGTAATCGCCGCCTTTGAAGCGCGGAATGTCGAGCAGCACGCCGCGGCCGACCATCTTGGCGCGCGTTTTGTGGATGCCGTTTTTCTTGGCGCCGGTGGAGTCGACGAGCCGCGCGTCGTAGCCGTTCCACATGGTCTCGCCGTAGAAAATGTGCGCGAGCCCGTCCCATTGCGTGCCGCATTGCAGCGGCATGGTCACCATATCGTCGGCATAGCGCAGCCCCGCTTTGTCGTGCCGCCCCGCCACGGCGTCGGTGCCGGTCGCCAGCATCGTGTGTATGGGATTAAAGCGCCCGCCCCAGCCGGTGCGCTGCGGACCGTCCTGATTGAAGTCGAGCCCGAGCGAAAACGATTTGCCTTTCTTCACCAGCCCCGCGGCCGCAGTGAGGTCTTTCGACTTGACGTAATTCAGCGTGCCGATCTCGTCATTCGGTCCCCATTTGCCCCAGTTCTTGACGCGTTCCGCCATCTTCTCGATCGCGGCCATGGTGACGTCCTGCTTGACGACATTCCGCGGCACCATTTTCAGCGACGTTTTTGCTTTGACTTTTGACATTGCTATACTCCTCCGGGCTGATGCAGATTACGGATTACCGGTTATTGATGCCGGTACATTTTTTCAACTGGGTATTCTAAAACTTGAATCCGTCCTTGTCGTGTTGTTTTATTGCCGGCGCCGTGGCGAGCGTCATTGTCGCGGACGCCCCTCTTGCACTCGCCCAATTCTATCCAAGCAAGCCGATCCGGCTCATCGTGCCCGTCGCGCCCGGTGGAGGAACGGACATTGTCGCGCGGTTGATCGCGCAGGGACTCGCCGAACGCTGGGGCCAGTCGGTGGTGGTCGACAACCACGGCGGCGGCGGCGGCATTATCGGCGTGTCTCTCGTCGCCAAGGCCGCGCCCGACGGCTACACCATGCTCCTCGGCAGCAACGGGCACGTCACATTCGCGCCGGCGCTCTACCGCAATCTGCCGTACGACACGCAAAAAGATTTAGCACCCATCTCGCTGGTGGCGAACCAGCCTTTCGTGCTCGCGGTGCATCCTTCGCTGCCGGCACGCGCGGTGAAAGATCTGATTGCTCTCGCACGTAAAAATCCCGGCGGCATCACTTATGCGTCGGGCGGCAACGGCGGCGCATCGCATCTCGGCACCGAGCTCCTGCAGATCACAACCGGGATTTCGATGGTACACGTGCCCTATAAAGGCACGGGCCCGGGCATGACCGCGCTGCTGTCCGGCGAAGTCCAGGTCGCGATTATCGGCGTCGCGACCATCCTGCCCCATATGACATCCGGCAAAGTCCGGGCGCTCGCGGTCACCGGCGCGCGGCGCTCGCAGGTGGCGCCCGACTTGCCGACGATCAGCGAAGCTGGCGTTCCAGGCTACGAATTCGACGTGTGGTACGGCTTGTTGTTCACCGGCGGCACGCCGCGCGCGATCGTGACGAAAACGCACGCCGAGATTGTGCGCATATTGAAGTCACCGGCGATCGCCGAGCGCTACGCCGCCGCCGGGATCGAACCGCTCACCACCACGCCGGAAGAATTCGCCGCCATGATCAGGAGCGAAATCCCCCGTTGGCAGAAAGTGGTCAAGGCCGCGGGACTTAAAGCTGATTGAAATGCGTGAAGGGGGGGGGTCGAATTTGGGCCACCCCCATGAATGCGCGAGAGTCTGTACCTCGGTGTGGGTTATTCCCACATTGACTAATAACCCACAATCGGCGACACTCCCCGCATGACAACCCGCACCCAAGCCCGCCACAAAAATACCGATTCCAAGGGGCGCGTGACCCTCGGCGGCCACTTCGCGAATCGGGCGGTTATCGTCGAACACCGAAGCGACGACGAGGTCGTGGTCCGGCTGGCTCGCTTGATCCCGGAGCGCGAAGCATGGCTCTACGAAAACCCGCAAGCCTTGGCATTGGTGCGGCGCGGCCTCGACCAGGCCCGCAAGGGCAAAGTCGCGAAGAAAGCGCCGGATCTCAAATTAGCCGCAAAACTCGCCACGCGACTTGAAGACTGATGCCCTTCACGCTGGTCTGGCTTGAGGAGTCTACGAACACCTTCGACGAGCTTGAAGCAGCGGCCCGTAAATCGCTCGAGAACCGGCAAAAATCGCGGAAGGCAAAAGCCTCCAAGCAGGAAGGGCTCTTCAAACAAATCGTGAAGTGCATTGAACTTCTTCAGGCAAACCCTCGCCACCCTGGCCTCAATACACATGAATACCACTCAATCGAGAATCCCTACGATCCCGACACCAAGATCTTCGAGGCGTACGCTCAGAACCGCACGCCCGGCGCCTACCGCATCTTCTGGTGCTACGGCCCAAAGAAGAGCGAAATCACGATCATCGCCATTACGCCGCATCCGTGAGGATTAATTGCTCTTTTGTCGCGATTTATAGGGAAACCAAGGGCAATGCTTCGGGCTA
>JAYVME010000442.1:0-7708 GCA_043759115.1 Betaproteobacteria bacterium
GATGAAATCAATTCTGGGTGGCGTGTGCGCTCGAAGCTCAGCGCGCGATAAAACTCATAGGCGCTTATCTCGACCTGGATACGGTTTAACTCGTCAAAACCGGAATCCAGGACGAGATCGGAGACGTGAGCGCCCGCGGCAGCGAGCTTGCGGGCGGCCTGTTCGAGATTATTCCGGTTTGCGTCATCGGCTTCGTTCCACCACGGCGTGCGGCACAGGCCTACGCGTGGCCTGCTGCTGCCGGCGTCACCAAAAGGCGTGGGCGCAAGACCGGCCAGTTCCTCGAGAATCAACGATGCATCCGGAATGGTTCGTGACAGGATTCCAATCGTATCGAGCGATTCGGACAGGAACTTGAGCCCCGCGCGGTTGATCAGGCCGAAAGAGGGCTTGAATCCGACGACGCCGCAATAGGCGGCCGGCCGGATGATCGATGAGGAAGTCTGCGTGCCAAGGGCGACTGGGACCATAAAGTCGGCGACCGCCGCCGCGGACCCGCTTGAGGACCCACCCGGGGAACGCAGCGGATTCAGCGGGTGACGCGTCTTGTTGGGATGACGGGTGGCGAATTCCGTTGAAACCGTTTTACCCAGAATCAATCCGCCAAGCTCGCGGATCTGCGCCACGCACGCCGCATCGCAAGCCGGCACGTTGCCCGTATAAATTGGCGAGCCGTAGGCGGTCGGCATGTCATGCGTATCGATGACATCCTTGATGCCGACCGGTATCCCCTGAATGCGGGAGCGCCGGCGCAGCTTGTCGATAACCCGCGCCGCCGATATCGCTTGCTCGGGATCGATATAGGCCCAGGCTTGAACTTCACCTTCTCTGGCCGCTATGTGCTCGAGACACGATGCCACCAAGGCTTCGGATGTCAGCTTTCCGTCTGCGATGGCTCTGGACGCTTCGGTCGCAGAAAGCTTATGAGCGGCGTTGATTGACTTCATCATTTATAAAGATGCCCGTATCAACTACCCGGCCAGCGCCGGATGCCGGTCGACCCATTTCATTTCCCGCTCGTACGCATGGCCGACGCGGTAGAGCACGGCCTCGCTGAACGGCTTGCCGACGATCTGCATGCCCAATGGCAGTCCCGCTTTGCTGAAGCCCACCGGGACCGCTAGCGCGGGACTTCCGGTTACGTTAAACGGCGCTCGCGCCTGGCGGCCGTACGTGCGATCGATTTCCGCGGGGTCATCGATACGGCAAGCGGGATCCAGCGCGCTCGCGGTTATCGCGACATCGATATCCGAAAACAGCGCATGGAACGCACGCGTCAGCTTGGCGCGTACGCGGACCGCATTGATGTAGTCCGCAGCACTGACAAAAGCGCCCGACAGAAAGCGCTCCCGGGTGAGGCTGGCGTAATCCTGGGGTCGGTCTTGCAGCCATTTTTCATGGATTGCGTAAGCCTCCGCGGTCAGTATGGTGCGGTTGCAAGCCGCATACTCACCAAGGGGCGCGGTTTCGATCTCTTTCACACTCGCGCCCAGCCCGGCGAGCACTTTCAGCGCTGCTTCGATCCCGTCCACCATTTCCGCGTCGCCTTCCATGTCACGCGTGTAGAAGTGACGGATGACGCCGATTTTCAGCCCTTTGACGCCACGATCGAGAGCGGCGGTATAGCCGCCTGCGCGGGTATCAGCGCTTGCGGGGTCGAGCGCATCGTGCCCGGCGATTAGGTCGAGCATTAACGCGTTGTCCTTAACCGTGCGCGTAAGCGGGCCGACATGATCGAGCGAGTACGCGAGCGGAAACACGCCGCGCCGGCTGACCAGGCCATAAGTGCCCTTCATGCCGACGACTCCGCACATCGTTGCCGGATTGCGTATCGAGCCCCCGGTGTCGGAGCCGATGGCCGCCGGCAAAAAGCCCGCGGCCGTTGCTGCGCCGGAGCCGCTCGACGATCCTCCGCAGAAATGATCGCGATTCCAGGGGTTGCGGGCGGGCGGCCAAGGCAAATCAAAACAGGGTCCGCCGGTGGCGAACTCATGCGTTGACAGCTTACCCATGAACACGCCGCCGGCCGCGCGCAGCTTTTGCGTCACGGCACTGTCGGATGCAGCGACGTTGTCCGCGAGAATCTTCGAATGCGCCGTGGTGGGAAGGCCGGCGTAATCGACGATGTCCTTGAGGCCGTAGGGCACGCCGTGCAACGGACCGCGCCATTGACCACGCGCGATTTCCGTTTCCGCGCGCCGCGCATCCTGCAATGCGATCTCCGGCGTGAAGCGAAGAAACGCGTTGAGTCTACCGTCGTATTTCTCTACGCGTGCTATCAGCGCGTTTGCGTATTCGACCGGCGAGAGTTTTTTGCTGTGCAGTAACTCGGCAGCTTCAGCAACGCTGAGATAGGCGAGGTCGCTCATCGAGTTTCGTTTCCGCTCAGGCGAAAGACATGCGCCGGCTCGTCGGCCGGCGTTAGACTCGCCGTCGGCAGTGCGGCCCGCCGCTGCCGCGCGGTCTGCGTTGCGCGCAACAGTTGTTGCAGATGTTCGTCCGTGAGTTGGGTGAGGCCCGCACGAACGGCCATAGTGCGCACCTCATCGAGAGTGAGGTCTTTTAGCATGGTGTACCTCTTCGCAAATAAGAACTCAAAAAACTTTGTGTTATCCTGACTTTGCTTCGAAGCAGACGAGTATTCATCTGCGATATTTTTGCTACTAAACTTGTATTATCGCATTGGCAGTTTTCATCATAGCATCGTTTAAATCCGTCGATCAGCGCTTCAAATGGCCGCATCCGGCCGATCAGGAGGAAATGCATGAACGCGAAATCACTGGTTGTCGAAAGCCTCTGCCTGCTGTTCGGATCCGCCGCGTGGGCGCCTGTCGCCGTGGCTGCGCAATGGCCGGAACACACGATCCGGGCCATTGTTCCCTGGCCGCCGGGTGGCAGCACTGATGTCGTGGGCCGGCTCGTCGCAGCGGACCTTACGATGCGTCTCAAGCAGACGGTAGTCATCGATAACCGTGCCGGCGCCGGCAGCATCATCGGCTTGCAAATCGTCGCTCAAGCGCCACCCGACGGCTACACGGTATTGATTACCTCGACAGCGTACGGTTTCCTGATCGACAAGCCGAACCCGCCGGTCGACCTCGTCGATTCGTTTGCGCCGGTTGCGATGCTGGGTTACTCCGACGGCGCATTCACCGTCACGCCGACACTTCCGGTCAAGTCCGTCAAGGAGCTGCTCGCGCTGGCCAAGGCGAAGCCGGGCATGCTGAGCTACGCTTCTTCGGGCATCGGCGGTTTCCCGCACTTGAATACGGAATTGCTCAAGATCATTACCGGCGCCAATATATTGCACGTGCCTTATCAGGGTGGCGGTCCTGCCGCGATCAGCGTGATGGCCGGCAACACCCAAGTCTATTTTGGCTCCCTGCCAACCGTAATGACGCAGATCAACAGCGGGCGGCTCAAGCTGCTGGCCACCGGTGGTTTGCAGCGTAATCCGGAACTCCCCAACGTGCCGACCGTCAGCGAAACCGTTCCCGGGTATGAAACGTATATCTGGTTCGGCATGTTCGCGCCGCGCGGCACGCCGCCGGCCATCATAGAGCGGTTGCACGACGCAGTCGCCGAAGGAATGGCATCGCCGGAACTCGTGAAAAAGCTCGCCCTGCAGGGCGCTGTGCCAAAAAAAATGAGCTCGGCGGAGTTCGGGAAACTCATGGTGTCCGAGACAGCCAAGTGGGCTGACGTAATCAAAAAAGCGAAGATCAAAGGCGAATGACGTAGTCAGTCCGGGTTACGATGGCTGAGGGTCATGCACGATGTGCAGTGAGCACGACACCATCGAATTCGAAAAACGCGGCATCCCCGCGACCGCCATCATCACGCAGGCATTTACTAACGCGGCGGTGTTCCAGTTCCGCGCGAAAGGTATGGACGGGCATCCCTACATCGAATTGCCGCATCCGATCAGCAATCTCAAACAGCGCGCGATAGCGCGCGTCCTCAGCGTAATTTCCACACCTGCGGCCGCGCCGGCCAGACGCCGCTCTCGATTGCCTTGGCGCCGTCGAACACGACATAGCTTTTGCGGCCGTAATGCGGCAGCGGCCGCACGAGCGCCGACAGCGATTCAGCGTCGCGCGCGGATACCACGGCCATCGATAGGCCTCGCGAGAGCGGCGCCGTCCACGCCACGGCGCTACCCCTGCGCAGCGCGTCGGGCCGCTCGGGAAGACCGCGGCTTCGAAGCCAGCGATCAACGTCATCGCCGATGCCGATCACGAGCAGCGGCACGCCGCCAAACCGGTCGTCCTCCGAACGGAAACGCGGCGGCTCGTCCTGCAATCTCGTGGCGAGCAGCCGTGCCGATTCCAGCGCTTGTGCCGGCGCGCCCGCCAGTACCGTCACCGTCGACGGATCGATCATCACCTGGCGCAGGATCGGCGGCGCCTCATTCGGGCCCAGCCGGCGAAACAGCCGGAAATCCGGATCGAGCGCGAGTTCCACCGGCCGCGCATCGACCTTGAAAGTGAACGTCGCGCTTTCTTTATCGAAATCGGCATACCGCACGTCGTTACCTTGTTCGCGGCGCAATGCGAGCGGCACGTGCAGTCGATACGCCGGCTTGTCCTGCGCGAGTGTCACGCGGACGCGGCTGTCGGCATCGCCGCCCGCGCTTTCGGCGTCGGCTATGCGCAGCGAGGGTGCACCCTGGCGCGTGAGCCATTGCGCAAAGAAAGCGGACAGATCGCGCTGCGCTGCGGTTGCAAATGATTTTTCGAGAGCGCTCCACGCCGCGGTTTTGAAGCGATAGTCGCGCCAGAAGCGCCGGATGCCGGCGTCGAACGCGTCGCGGCCGATCAGGTCGCGCAGCATCAGAAATGTCATTGCCGCCTTGTCGTAGCCGACGATCTGCGACGTGCCGTGCGTGCGCGAGGTAAATTCGACAAGGGGCCGGTCCTGGCCCGCCGGCACCGCCGCAAAATCACGCAGCCATTCGAGCCGCATCCCGCGGGCGGCCTCCTCATTCTCGCGTTCCTTGTACGTATAGTCGGCCATGAAAGTCGTGAGTCCTTCCGACCAGTTGCCGCGCGCGTAATCGGGATAAACGCCGTTGCCCCACCAGTTGTGCAGAATTTCGTGGCCGAGCGAGGTCGCGCGTATGAACGGCAACCGCAGCACGTCGATGCCGAGATAGGTCAGCGTCGGCATGCCGAAACCCGTCGGCGTCGGGCTCGAAACGATGCTGAACTCGGTATACGGATATTCGCCGATCCAGTCGTCATAGAGATCGATGTAACTCTTGACCGCGTCGAGATAGCCCGCCGAGAGCTCCGCGATCTGCGGATGAAAGTACGTGCGCAGCGAAACCGTCTTCCCGCGAGCGGTTTTGATTGAGCGGGTTTCGACGCGGTACGGCCCCGCCATCAGGTCGATGCCTTCCGCCGGATGCAGAAATTCGAAGCGCGCGCGGTAGCGGCCATCTGTTTCGGTTTCTTCCACGAGACGGCCGGGAACGATTCCGCGCTGCCCGTGCGGCAAATCAATCGACAGGCGATAGCCGGGCATGCGCCCGCGAACCCGCGGATACCACGCGCTCGCCGCCGGCAGAAACGTGCCCTCGTCTCCGGTCACCGGCAACGCAGCGCCGAGCGTTTGGCGATGATCGAGCGTCGCATCGAGCGCTTCGAGCCGGCCATGCCAGCGCATCTCTATCGTTCGCGGCGTGTTCGCCGCGACTAGCCGCCAGGTCGAAAGTCCATGCGCGACGCGCGGCGCCGCTGCCATCTCGCCATCGACCGTGATGCGTTCGACTTCGAAACGCTCCGCGAGTACCAGTTCGACGGGTTTTCCCGGCTGGACGATGATCGTGGCGGCGCCGCTCAGCTCGCGCGCCGCGGGATCGATGCGCACGCTGATGTCATAGCCAACCGGCGCAGCAGCGGCAAACGCCGCCGTGGCCGTACAGCACGCCACGATGAAGAAGATGAGCGCTCGCAACCTGCGCGCCGGCTCGATCATGGTTTGGCGGGCGGGAATTTCGCGATGAGTTCGAGCGTCTCGTTTTGGCGCCTGACCTTGAGCGGAAGCCAGGTGCCGGCCGGCTGGCGCTGGATGATCGCGCGCAGTTCCGTGAACTCTTTCAACGCAACACCCGCGGCTTCGCTGACGACGTCACCATCGCGGATGCCGGCCGCTTCCGCGAGGCTGCCTTTTTCCACCGCCACGACCCGCAGTTCCCCGTCGTGCGTTTCGATCCGCACACCCAGCCGGGGGCGTTCCGGTGCCGCGTCCGCTTTCACGGCCGCCGCAACGCCGAATACTGCGTCGGCATAGCCCGCGGTGAGTTGCTTGCAATCGCTGTTGCGCGGCCACGGCAACAGCGACGATACGTTTTTCACACCCAGATCGCCCAACTGATGGGGCACGCCGTACCCGTGCATAACGTGCCCACTGCCGAGAATGCCGACGACGAGCGGGGCGCCTTGCCGCGACGCCGCGCCCGCGATGGCCTGCGCCATGGCGCGGTCCCATAGCTGCTGCGATTCGACGAAATGACGGAACTCGGCATTGTTCCGATTGAAGGTTTTCTCGTCCTGCCCGGAGGCTTCACGCGGATGATCGCGATAAATCGGCGCCAGAAAATCGATGTACGCTTCCGTCGGCGCCGCGGGTTGCGTAACTCCTTCGCGCTGGTCGGCCGGCACCGCGGCTAAGCCCTTGGCGCCCACCGCCTGGACGAGTTCCCGCTCCACGTTCATCGCGACCATCGGAATCCGGTTCATGCGCGCAAAATGAAAAATCGGCAGATAGAGCTGCGCGTCGAAGTTCCACACGCGGTTCCAGTCGGCCGCCTTCAGAAATTCAGTTTCGGTGTATTCGCCCGCGACCCAGTGATCGAGTATCGCCTGCACCCGCCGCGGAAACATTTCGAATGCGAGCACCATGTGGGGACGCAAAGCGTGCAGTTCGGTGAGCGTCTGCAGTTGCCAGCGATGATCTTCCGCGCTGTCGTGCGATTCGCCGAGAAGCACCACCGATTGACGGGCGAGACGCGGGACGAGCTCGTTACTCGCAACCGGTTGCGGGCCCGCCGCGTTGAGCGCCGTCCACGCGCCCACAGGCACGCATTCCCCGGCCACTGCGCGCCCCGCGCAAAGAACCATCAGAAACAACGCCGCAACGAATGCGATGCATGCGCACGAACGATTATCGATGGAGTTACTCATGGCAAAGCGAATTCGCATTCTACTGAACCTGTCGCAAAGCGTGCACGCGCCGATCGCCGTCGATCCTGCCGCGCGCACGGAGCGTATCTTGTGCTTGTTGAGCGGGATGAGCAAAGAGGCTGAGGTATCGCCTAAAAGAAAAGCAGGGGACGCGAGGGTGAAAAACATTACCTCTCACCTCCACCCGGCCCGTTGCTCGCTGCACTCGCTCTCCCCGCAAGCGGGGCGAGGGGGAGCATTACTTGAGCGGCTTGAAGCGTATGCGCTTCGGCTTGGCGCCCTCTTCGCCAAGGCGTTTCTTCTTGTCCGCTTCGTATTCCTGGTAATTGCCGTTGAAGAACGTCCACCTCGAATCGCCTTCGGCGGCGAGGATGTGGGTGGCGATGCGGTCGAGAAACCAGCGGTCGTGTGAAATGACCAGAATGCTGCCGGCGAATTCGAGCAACGCGTCTTCGAGCGCGCGCAGCGTTTCAACGTCGAGATCGTTGGAGGGTTCGTCGAGCAGCAGCACGTTGCCGCCC
>JAYVME010000443.1:0-3299 GCA_043759115.1 Betaproteobacteria bacterium
GGTCACTATGCATACCACTTATTTCGATGAAGACGATATCCTCGTTATACGGTTATCCGACAAACCGATAACCCGCGAGGTATCGCAAAACTGGAACACGCACATCAGCTACGCCGAAGATGGTAGCGCGGTGGAAGTCGTGTTGCTGGATGCGCGCGCCAATGGGGCCTATCCCCTGGACGTGCAACAGGCTCGTGCGGCCTGAAACATCGGAGTGCCATAAGGGTATGTCACCGGAAAACTCAAGCCCCACATCGAGTAACTTCAGTTGGACACGATCTCGGCATCGCCACTGATCTCGCCGTTACGTTGGGACATGAGAGTCACGCAATAACAGCGAGCCCATCCTTGCCCCTCCGCACGCGGCCCACGGCCACCAGCGTGTCGATGATCTGCGGCAGGCGCTTTTTCCACGCACCGCGACCGGTGAAGCACGCCGCGATTGCGTCGTCTGCCAGCGGTGCGCGTGCTGCGGCAAGCACTTCGGCGACTGCTTTAACCTGCGCGGGCAGCGTGGTCGGCCACGGACGGCGTTCGCCGGGCTTGGCGGCAACCGCAACTTCTTCACCGGTGTCGATCTCAAGCTGCTCAGCCGGCTGCGTTTGCGGCAGGCCCGATGCCGGAATCTGGAACTCGGGCCGCAGCCAGCGGATCAAGCCGCGCTGTTCTTCGGCCGCGCGCTCGGCGTTGAGCGCGACCAGCCGTTCGAGAAGTGCCTCATCCAGCGCGCGCTTGCAGTCGTCGCGCGTCGCCGGCGTGCCGCCTGCGCCGGGAGCCGCATTACCGTTCACCACTTCCAGCAACGGCGCGAGATCGCTCCAGCCATAGGCATCAAGCACCGCACGATCGAGTTCGTCGTGCAGTGTCTTCAACACTGCGACCAGCCCGTGTTCGTGAATGATTTTCTCTTTCGCGTTGAGCGCTTCGCCGGTCTTCAGATTTTCGAGCACGTTATACATGCCTGTCAGCGTGAGGTCGGCGTGCTGCGCCTGCTGACGCTTGCGATGCGCGTCGAGTTGCTCGGCGAGGTCGCGGATGCGGGTCTTAAGCTCGGGTTTGGCATCAGGGAACGGGAAAGTTTCGAAGCAGCGTGACTTGTTGTAGCGCGGTCGATCTTCGAGTGTGCCACCAGCGGCGAGCGCCCAAGCTAAATGTACCGTACTCGACAACATGCCAAGTGCGAGTGCGTCGGCAATTCCAATTGCAATAAGAGGATGCTCGGCTACCGCGACTTTCGGCAGGAAGGTGAAGATTCGATGCTTCGCTGTCTCCGGTGTCCCGATGTAGCGCGGCAGTTCCGCAGTCGCTCGGCGAAGTTGCGGCATCACTTCGCTGAACAACCACCACCGTTCGCGCCTAGAGGCGCGATTGTTCGCATCGCGTTCTGGTTTGACAAGATCGAACACCCGTTGGAACGCGGCCGGCGCCGTTGCCCGAGCGTCTTCTGCGGAGAGACCAAAGAAGTCGATTACCCACGCTGCGCGGGGCTTCTGCAGCACGTCTGCGCCGTTCATGATTGGGCGTGTCACTGTCGCCTCGAACTGATTCGCGATCTCGGCTCCGATTAAGAACCCGCGTCCACCCAACATCACCCCATTGCTGCTCAAGTCTAGATTGGAAGCAAGTGGCACAGCCTTTGCCACAGCCGCGCCTATCGTAAGGTCGGCATTCATGTAGCCGCTTTGAGAGCGGAAAACGACGGCAGTCTCGCCATCAGTTCCCGGAGTTTCCTGCACGCTGTGAAGAAGGACGCCGTCACTCCTACGAAGCGAACCCGCCGTCATGGCAATTCGGACCGCAGCACCGTCGGCACTGTCGACCCAAGGGTGATCGGGAATCGCGAACGTCAGGGACAGCGGTGGATTCTCTTCCAGATGGCGCTCTATCACGCGGCGGTTGAATATCTGGCGCAGGCTGTTGGTCGTGATGAGACCGAAGCCCTTCAATCGACCCGCGCGCGTTAGCTGCGCTGCGTGGTCCCACCAGTACATTACAAAGTCAGCCGAGTCTGGCACGTCTTGCCAAGCTGAGCGCAGTGTTTCCACATACCCATCGCCGAGTGCATCACGCATACGATGCTTGCCAATAAACGGCGGATTCCCGATCACGAAATCCGCTTGCGGCCACTCGGCCTTGCGCGCGTTGATGTACTTCTCGACCGGCGAACGGGCCGTCTCGTCTGGCACGTCCTCTCCTGTGACAGGGTGCTTCTTCATCGTTTTACCGTTCCAGCGCGTGATTGGAATGCCGCGCTCATCAGTCACGTATTCCATGCGGTCGTAAGCGAGCACGGCATCGCGGCACTCGATATTGTGAAAATCTTTCAGCACCGGCTGCGGCGGCATGATCTGGCCGCGCGTGCGAAAGTGCCATTGCAGGTAGCCGATCCACAACACCATCTCCGCAATTTCGGCTGCACGGGGATTCAGTTCGATGCCGAGCAACTGGTGCGGATCGACCGATACGCCCTGTAGTTCAAGGCGGCCCTGCGTATCGCCGAGTTCGTCGAGTTGGTTCAGCACTTCGCCTTCGAGCCGCTTCAGGTGTTCGAGCGTTACATAGAGAAAGTTGCCCGAGCCGCACGCCGGGTCGAGCACGCGCACCTCGCAAAGGTGCTTGAGAAACTCGCGCACCTGCTGCTGCGCTTCGCTCAGCTTGCCCTCGCCGGCCAGCACAAGTGCGGCGGCCTGGGCGTTCTTCCAGTCCTCGCGCAACGGCTCAACGATGGTCGGTAGCACCAGCCGCTCGACATAGGCGCGCGGCGTGTAGTGCGCGCCGAGCGCATGGCGCTCGGCGGGATCGAGCGCGCGTTCGAGCAGCGTGCCGAAAATCGCGGGTTCGACTTCGCGCCAGTTGGCGCGCGCCGCCGTCAGCAGCAATTCGATCTGATCGCGGGTGAGCGGCAGCACCTCAGGGTTTTTGAACAGCTTGCCGTTGAACTTCATCAGATCGGCGCGCACGGCGACGGAGAATTCGCCACGATCCATTGCGCGCCAGACCTCGCCCACCAGCGACACGAATTGCTCGGGGTGGTCTTTCAGGCTTTCAAGCAAATCGACGAACGCGCGCTTGGGCAGCAGGCCGACGTCTTCGGCGAACATCGAAAATAAACAGCGGCTCAGAAAACCCGCAACGGTCTCGGGCGCATGTCCGGCGGCTTCGAGCACACGCGCCACCTCGGCCAGCCGCTCGGCCACGTCGCGCGTGACCTTGGCGGATAGTCGCGTCGGGTCCAGCGAAAGCGGATCAAGCCACACCGCACGCAACCGCTGGCAGGTGGCGTCATCGCGCAGGTCGGC
>JAYVME010000444.1:0-7702 GCA_043759115.1 Betaproteobacteria bacterium
GGGTCGATGCTGTTGCCATTGATGCCGTGGCAGCGGTCGCACCTCTGCGCCCACTCGGCGGTAGTCAGGGGCTTTTGTACGTTCGGCGGCCGTGGCTCCTGAGCGGCGTAAAAAGCCGCCAGGTTTTTCATGGCGTTGTCATCGAGCGCCGCCGCCAAACCTTTCATCGTTTCATCGCTGCGCGATGCATCCTTGTAAGCCCTGAGCGCGGCGGCGAGGTATTGTGCGTCCTGACCAGCGAGGCTCGGGGTGGCCGGATTGCCGCTGGCACCCTGATCACCATGGCATCCGGCACAAGCTGCCGCCGCCTCCTTGCCCGCCGCCTGGTCGCCGGCGTTCGGGTTTTGCGCCCGGGCGGGCTTTTGCAGCGCATAGTGGAGCGCGATATTATTCAAATCCGCCTCGGTGAATGCCGAGAGCAGGGTCTTCATCATTTCGTTCTTGCGCTGCCCGCTCTTGTAGGCTTTCATGGCCGCCACGAGGTATTTTGGATGCAGCCCGATGAGGCTCGGCATGCCGGGTGTTTTGCTGACGCCAGATTCGCCATGGCATCCCGTACAACCGACCGCTGCTGCTTTGCCGGCGCCAACCGGGTCAGGCTTGGCGGGGACGGCCTTCGCGGCGCTCGTCGCATCAGGTTGCGGTGGATCCAGGCTGGCGTAGTAGGCAGCCACTTTGAACAGTGCATCATCGCTAAGAACGTTGACGGCGCCCTCCATGGCCTTGTCGCCGCGCGCGCCCGACTGGTAGGCCCGCAGCTCGAGGTGGAGATACGCCGGGCGCTGGCCTGCAAGATGAGGCACGCCCTTGGTGGTGCTGATACCGTTCGCACCGTGACAGCGAACGCACGAACCTTCCGCGATGCGTTTGCCTCCTGCAACATCTACAGCGGTGGCCTGCGTGGTCCGGAGTTCGTTACTTTCGCCAGATTTGACCTGCGGGGCTTCGGGCGCCTCGTTCGGCGAGCATCCGGGAATCGTTATGCCCGCAAGGAGCGTGAATACAAGAAGAAAAAAAGTTTGCGTGCTTCGCATTATCAACAGTCCTTTGAGCGGTTACGGACATTTTGACATCTTGCCTCCTTATCCGCAGTTACTTCGTTACCGGCAATACAGGGCAAGCCCATTTGCAAAATTACCACGTATTGGCGAGAGGCGAAGTTGCGGGTGTCGCGTTCGGTACCCAGGGCGGAAACAGTCGGACCATAACCCATAACATTACGAGCGGCGCAAGGACCACTGACAGCGCGGCCAACAGGCCCTCCCGGTGGAAAAAGAGCATGTGATAGCTTAACAGTCCTTTACCGGTTTTCGATATTTCCTGGCCGCCGATGACCACGTTCCAGCGCATCATGAAAACAGAAAGCAACACCAACAAGGCGCTCACAGTGACCCCCACGACCAGCGCCTTGCCGGTGGTGCCGCGCCAGATCATGTATGAAAGGAGCGCAATCGGCGTCACGGCTCCGATGGCAAACTGCACGACAAAGAAAGGAATGATGAGCGGGCCGGTCACGAACTCCATGATCATCTCGATTCCCTCCCGGCCTTTATAGACAATATTGGCAAACTCCAACCCCTCCAGCACTATGGTAAACATGGCGAAGCCCCAGAGGGTGTAAGCCATGCCCTTCAAGCACTCCAAATCGACAGGGATCTTGCGCAGCTTGCATGACACTACGTAGAGCACGATCAACAACGCCACGCCGGAGATGATGGCGGAGAACAGAAAGACGACCGGCATGAGATCGGAGGACCACCATTCCCGCGACTTCAACGAACCGAATACAAATCCCACATAACCATGCAAGCCGTGAGCGGCAGGTATGCCGATGGCAGCCAGCGCGAAAATCCACTTGCGGTCATAACGCATCGCGTTCTCGGACACGTCGTAAGACCCCAGGGTCAGCACGCGATAGAACCGGCCGAGCAGCCCGCGCCTCTTTTGCGCCTGTTCAACGATGTCGGGCCGAAACGCGAACCAATTCTCCAGAATCAACAGAAAGATGTAGAAGCCGGCTGCGTATCCAAAGATCGCCATCGCAGAGGTCAAATGCGGTGTGATCGTGGAATTGAAGGCGCGTTCCGGGTGGCCGAGGTGCAGCAGCAATGGCGCCGGCACGAACATCATGAAACATAGCGCGGTAAGCAATGCAAAGCGCGCGACAGGCTTGAATCGCTCCATGCCAAATACGTGGTACAGGCTCGAAACGGTAAAGGCGCCCGCCACGAGCCCGGTGAGATAGGGATAGACCACGATCAGCACGGTCCACGGAATAACCGTCTCGTTGGGGTAAACGTAGCCGATATACGGGGCGACGTGAAATAGAGGTTCCATTAGTTCACCTCCTTGTCGATGCCCACGTAGAAAACGTTCGGGGCATTACCGGTTTCAGGCCTGAGCACCTGCACGCGGTTGTTGCGAATGAACAGGCTGATCGGACTTTGCTTGTCTTTGAGATCGCCGAAGATGCGCGCACCGACCGGACACACCTCGACACAAGCGGGCTGCAATCCCTTGGTGATGCGGTGATAACACCACGTGCACTTGTCCGTAACCTTTTTTTCATAGTTGAAGAAGCGCGCGCCGTAGGGACAGGCCTGCACGCAGTATTGGCAGCCGATGCAATATTTGTGGTCGATGAGAACCACACCGTCCTCGGTTTTATAGGTGGCGCCGGTTGGGCACACTTGGACACAGGCCGGATGCGTGCAGTGGTTGCACAGCTTGGGCACAAAAAACGCCTTCTCCACCTTCGCATCTTTATAGCGATTGGCGAATCGATATTCCCGTTCCGATCCCGAGGCCTCGATGTTCACCGGGTCCTGCTGGCTGTCAATGCGCGGTTTGTCTTCACCCTCCAGATAAACGTAGCGTTCAACCCAGGTGCGGAAGTGATGCGCGTCTCCGGACACCTGGTTTTCCCGCTTGCACGCTTCGACGCAACGCAGGCAGCCGATGCATTTTGTGGCATCGACACCAAAGGCCCAGCGATGCTGGGTCCAATCGTAATCCGGCGTGGGAAATGAGCCACCGTCGGCGCCGGGCTCGATTTTGGCGGCCACGTCTTGCTTGACGCCCAACGCCCCAACTCCCATGACGGCGCCGGTTGCGGCGAGTCCCAGCTTGGTGAGAAACCCACGGCGGGCGGCCCGTGAAGGTTTGGTTTCGTTTTTCATGGCGTCTTCTTCCCTTGCGTGGTCGGCTGACAACTTTGCGCGGCAAAATAAGCGGCGAGGTTGGCGATATCCGTGTCGCTCAGGCCCCGTGTAACGCCTGCCATCATGGGGTCTTTGCGCAGGCCGGCCCTGAAGGCCTTGAGCACGTTCACCAGGTAACCGGCCTTCTGACCGGCAAGCTTCGGCCAGGCGGGGTTGCTCGCGATGCCCGTTTCACCATGGCAGGCCGTGCAATTTTTCGCCAGTGCTTTGCCGGCGGTGATGTCGCCGACGCGCGTTGCGCTGGGCTCTGCTTTACAACTCAAGCTGCCGTAATAGGACGCGAGATTCTGCACATCGGCGTCGCTGAGAGGCTGCGCGATCGGCGTCATCGCCACATCTTTCTGCGCGCCGGACTTGTATGCTCCAAGTATGCGGGCGAGATAGGCGGCATGTTGCCCGGCCAGGTTTGGCCACGTATCGTTCGGGCTGATGCCTTGCGCACCGTGACAGCCCGCGCAAACGGCCGCGCGTTTTTCCCCTGCCGCGGCATTGCCGGTCACCTTGACCGCGGCGCTCGCAATCTTGGGGGCATGGGGGTTGTGGCAAACAATGCATTGCTGGCCGCCCGAGTGTTGAGCCAAATCGATCTGGGGCTGCGTGCGGGGCCGCCCCGGCATTGCTTCATGACACAGCGTGCATAGTTTTCTCGTATCCTTGGGAATTGGCAGCTTGCCGTTTTGAGGATGGCCTTGCGCTGCGCCATGACAGACTTCGCAAATCACCGTCTTGTGGTTGTTGGCCGACCATTGCGCAACGCGTTCGCTGTGGCAGGCCTGGCAATAACGCGGCGTCTGGAAGGCCGGTTCCTGGGCGGCGATTTCACGCACCGAATCGGCGCGGTAGTGACCGTATTTATAAAATGATTCGACGGTGAAGTACGATTTCGCGATCAGCGCCACTATACCAAACGCGACAATCAGAATAATCAGCCGAACGATATGCTTGGGCATGATGGACGAAGCTAATTCGCGAGTTGAAGAGAGCGTTCAATCATCGCGAAAGCCCCGGCCCAAACGATCGGCTCAGCGGCGGCGAGAGGCAAGTCGATCAACAAGCCTGGAGAAATCCCGTGTTTCATTCATGACCCCAAGAGCAGAGAATTAAAATGCCGCTTTACGTCTGAATTGTCTTGAGCATAATGTACCCCTGTACGGTTCTCAGGTTGACATAGATCAAAGGCTCTAATTTTTCACGCGCTATTCTTGAACGGTACGTTGAAATGCGGAAGCGGATATTTTTCCGGCGCGCGGACTAGATCTGCTGCAAGAAAGCTAAAAATTTTCTCAATATGAAAAGGTGACGGACATGAAACTCGCGATAATCGGCATCACGACGTTGGCAACGCTTTTCAGCATCGGTCAGGTTGCGGCCGCGGACGGCAAAGCCGTATACGACAAGGGGTGCGGGGCCTGCCATAACAACATGGCCCCGAAGCTGGGCGATAAGGCGAAATGGGGACCTCTTATCACGCAAGGCGCCGACGCGCTGGTCGCCTCGGTCGTCAAAGGCAAAGGCGCGATGCCGCCCAAGGGCGGCATGGCAGCGGCGTCAAACGACGACATCAAGGCAGCCGTTGAATACATGCTAAGCAAAGCGCAGTAACCAGCTCGCAATGCCCGGTGGCCGTAGTGCCGGAGTCTACGGCAGGGGAAAGGCGTTGTCGTTTGTGGCGCTGGAGCGGCGGGAAAGGCGCTATTGTTATGTTTGGCCGCAGCGCTTCCTATGCAACGCAACCGTTAATGGATAGGCTGCGTCTAAGCCCACGTCTCTGCCAATCTTGGAACCCGCCACGGGGTGCTGCCAGCATCCGGCACATCACGCGACGGGGCCTACACGGTTCGATGCTGTGCGATAGAGCCATGCCTCATCTTGCGGCTTGCTTCGCGGAGCTACCCGTGAAGTGAATCCATGTTTCGGGCGTACTAAACCTCGTGTTGGCAATGTTAAGTTTCGGGACCGATTGGTTGCCGGTCGAGCGCTGAAAACTGAATAGTTCGTTGACGGGGGCGAGGACGCAGGGAACCGTAGACTTTACCTCGCAAGCGGCCTTTACGCGTTTCCGCGTTACAACTCGAACACGGTGTATGCGCAGATCAAGTACAAATTTGATTAATGCGCGTTTGTAACCTGGTTACGACAGCGTATTGAGTCTAATGTGCAAAGCGTGGCGGGTGATGACACTCCGGGTTTGAACCGCGCCTGCTGTCTCTGTCATCCGGGGCGGCGGTCCAAACGTTATAAGATGGATCCGGACAGGCTATGACAGGCTACTTTTGCGGCTTCACCCGGCGTTCAAAGGTCATTTAACAAGCATTCGAATTGTGGAAAAGGAGACAGTATGAAATCGATGCTATTGGTAATGGCTGTCGCGGGCAGCCTGCTGCTCGCGGGCGCGGCCAACGCGCAATCGGCAGCGGACCTTTTAAAATCGAAGAATTGCACGGGTTGCCACGAACTGGACAAGAAGAAAGTCGGGCCGGCGTTCAAGGACGTCGCCGCGAAATACAAGGACAACAAAGAAGCCGAAGGCAAGCTGATCGGCGCGCTCATGGACGGCAAGGGCCATATGAAGATTGCCGCCTCGGACGCCGAACTAAAAACCCTGATCCAATACGTGTTGTCGCAGAAGTAAGATTTCATCGGTTCCCTCGAAAAGCCGGCGCAAGCCGCTTTTTTTGTTGTCTGCGGCCGAAGCGAATCCGCTACGGCGCACCGTTCGAGAACGCGAAACATGAGGAATCACGCAGTAACGACGATAGGACAGTACTGGCTCGTGACGCTCTTCTTGGCAACGAGCCTCGTCTGTGCAACACCGTTCGCTGCCCAGCCTTTAACTCTTTCGGCACACGAGCGGGGAAAGGCGCTGTTCGAGCGGAATTGTGCTGTTTGCCATGGTGCCGACGGCCAGGCGGGCACGCCCGTGGGCCGGCTTCTGAAGCCGCGTCCGCGCAACTTCGCCGATCCGATTGAAATGGCGCGCTTGACCGTCGATCGAATTTACCGCGCCATCAAGGAGGGAAGACCGGGAACGGCGATGGCGGGCTGGAAACAGGTACTGACCGAGACCGAGATCGGCGACGTGATCGACTACATTCACAGCTTATCCTCCGCCGCGAAAACGGCGCCGTTCTCGGCCGAGCGGCTGAGCATCGAGGTCGGCCGGCGGATTTACGCGAGAGAATGCGCGAACTGCCACGGTGCGGACGGTCGCGCCGACACCGAGGTTGCAAGAGTCCTCAATCCCCCGCCGCGCAATTTTACCGATCCCATCGTGATGGCGCGGCTCGATGACGGCCGCGTATATATGGCGATCTATCGAGGCCGACCGGGAACCGCCATGGGCGGCCGGGGAGAACTATTGGCCCCGGCGGAAATCATCGACGTGATGCGCTATATCCGTACGCTGGTGCGTCCGCTGCCTGCGGGGATGACCGCGCTCCAGCTGGATGTGCGCGTGGGCGATCAGATCTATCGGCAGCACTGCGTCGCGTGCCACGGCGAGGAGGGCGATGGTCGTACCCCGATCGGCCAGCATCTAGTGCCCCCTCCGCGCGACTTCACGAATTCCAGGGGGATGGCATCGATCGGCGACAGCGAACTCACCCAGGCAATCACGCACGGGGTCTCGGGAACGGCCATGGCGCCGTGGGAGGGCGTCCTGAACAAGGAGGACGTCCGGCGCGTGATCCTGTTTATCCGCCAGAGTTTCGCGCGCCCCTGAGGCGGTCGTCCAGCATGAACGCGATGATCCGCGGCATGCTTGTCCTGCGCAAATAAACGATCAGGCGACCGCCGCGATGAGAGAATACTTCAGCCGAAATAATCGCCGTACTTTCTTGGCTCGCATGTAGACGCACTGCGGAAAGCACACGCAACGCGGCGAACGTCTTTAATCCGGATTCGTTAACCCGACTCGTGCGAACATTTGCTGCCAGGCGTAACGATTGTCCAGATCGCCGCCACCGTTGCCGGCGCTATAACCCTGATCACGAAAGTCAACTCGCCCCTACGCCACGTCTCTCGCTCAACCTGGTGCGGGAATTCACGGCCCCGGTTCACAAACGTTATTTCGTCAGCACCCACACGATCAGGTCATGAAGGTCGGCGTCGCTGATCTTGCTCTGTGGGTTGGGCGGCATCGGCATGGCGCTATAGGTGCCTTTGCTGCCGTTGCGAACCGCATTCTCCAGCGTGGCGACCGCGTCCTTGTCGCCTTTTCGCTTCTGGGCGACGTCCTTGTATGCAGGGCCGAGAATTTTCTTGTCGATGCTGTGGCAGGCCACGCAGCCGCCATTTTTCAGTAGATCCTGCGCTTTCGCATCGTCGACTGCGGCGTTGGCGGCCGGCGCGAACAACATCAGGAACAGCATCAGCATGCCGGCAGCTGAAAGAGTGGCGATTAGTATTTTCATGTCGAGCTCCTAGTGGATTTGTTCATTCCCACGCAAATTTCATGCCCAGAATTCGTATTTAGCAGCGTC
>JAYVME010000445.1:0-3294 GCA_043759115.1 Betaproteobacteria bacterium
GCGGTGTTTTTCATATTGAGTCCTTTGTGCCTTGTTGGCCTTCCATGCAGAGATTAAACGAATGACGTCGGGTTCGCGATACGTGTAGACCACGACCAACAGAGTTCCAGTCGCATCCATGCCAAGAGTGACGAAGCGCTGTTGACTTTCGGCGTCGGGATCCTCCCGAGTCAGCGCGAAGTCGTCTTCCAAAACGGCTATGGCGTCCGCAAATCCAACCCCATGAACTTTCAAATTCGCTTCAGCTTTTTTGGGGTCCCATTCGTACCGCATAATCTGAGTGTATAGACAAATGTATTCCTGCGCAAGTTCCGGCCTGACTCGACGGGGTTTGAGTCTGGGCGGGTAAACTACGGCGACCCCCTGTTAAACTCCCGTGCTCTATATGATGTTAAGGAAGGCCGGCAATGAAAATCACCAAGATCGAAACCATCGTCGTCACCATGCCGATGATCATCGAGGGCACGGTGCTGCCCAAGCAGGGCGGCAAGCCGCGCACCAGCATGGATACGCTGCTCGTGCGCGTCGACACCGATGAGGGCGTGACCGGTTGGGGCGAAGGATTCGGCCACCGCATTTTTACCGCGACCAAAGCTGCACTCGATTCGTTCATCGGGCCGATGTGCATCGGCCGCGACCCGACCCAGATCGGCGCGCTCGTCGACGAATTGCAGCGCAATCTCGGCGGCGTCGGCCGTAACGGCCCGGCGATGTACGCGCTGTCGGCGATCGACATCGCGCTGTGGGACATCGCGGGCAAACTGGCGGGGCTGCCGCTCTACCACCTGCTCGGCGGCGCGGCGCGCAAGGATCTGCCGGCGTATGCGAGCTTGCTGCGCTACGGCGAACCGGCGGCGGTGACGCATTACGTCGAGCGCGCATTGAAGCGCGGCTACCGTCACATCAAGCTGCACGAAATCACCGTGGCGCCGATCAAGGCGGCACGCGTTGCCGCCGGCCCCGGTATTCCGATCATGATCGATTGCAATTGTCCGTGGACGATCGACGAAGCGATCACGATGGCGCGCACGTTGCAGGAGTTCAATCCGCATTGGCTGGAGGAACCGATCTGGCCGCCGGAAGACCATACGGGGCTGGCGCGCGTGCGCACGCATGGCGGCATCCCGACTGCCGCCGGCGAGAACGCCATGCTGCCGGAATTCAAAAGCATGTTCGAGCACGCGGCGATTTCTTACGCGCAACCGAGCATCACCAAGGTGGGCGGCGTCACGCAGATGCGAAAAGTCATTGCGCTCGCCGAAGCGTTCGGCGTCACCGTCGTGCCGCATTCGGCGTACTTCGGCCCCGGCCTGCTCGCGTCCATCCATTGCATCGCGGCGATGGCGGGCGAGAGCCTGGTCGAGCGCTACGACGCCGACTTCGCCGAGAACCCACTGCACGACGCGATCCACCCGAACAGCAAAGGGTGCATCGCGGTGCCGCAGGGGCCGGGGCTGGGCGTCGATCCGGATCCGAAGCTGATTGCGAAGCTGCGCACGGCGTGAGCGCGCGCTTCACGGCCCGAATCAGACGCCGCGGCGTGGACAAAACTGAAACCGCGGGAACGCGGGCGTGGAATCCGACTCCAACGGTCGTATGCATCATTCCCGCACGCTGATCTGAGGTGCGACCCGTGAACGCCAGAGCGCTCGTTCTCGTCCTGCTTGCCGGTTGTGTAACGCCGCCGGTGGACCTCACTGCGACGAGGGAGAGCTGGCAAGGCGCGCGTTACGAGACGGTCGTCGCGCTGTGGGGCGCGGCCACGCGCAGTACGGTGCTAGCCGACGGCCGCGACGCCCGTACCTGGGTGTCGGAATCGGTCGGCGGCGGGAACTGGTATCCGTCCATCGGTGTCTTCGGCGGCAGCCGCGGCGTGGGTGTTGGCACCGGTGTGACCATGGGGCAGGGCGGCGGCCAACTCGTCCGCTGCGAGCGCACGTTTATGTTCAGGGACGCGCAGGTTGTCGAGCAGTCGTGGCAGGGACAGTCGAACTACTGCAGCACTTTTCGCAGGCACTAAACCGCGTCGTCGCAGTTCAGTCTCCTCCGCACTCTGCACTCCGCACTCCTCAGTCCTCAGTCCTCACATTTAATCCCGCGCATACGGGAATCCAGAAGATGTTGATTCGATCGGTATGCATTTCCTGGACTCCCGCTTGCGCGGGAGTGACGAGCCTATTGGCATCAAGCTGTTAGGTCAGGGTCGCGATTTCCCGGCCGCCCTCATCGTGTAATAGAAGGAGGATTCGATGTTCCGCATGTCTTGGGCCGTTGCCTGCCGGCTGGTGATTGCAGCGTGCACGCTGGTTGCCGGCGCAGCACTCGCGCAGGCATATCCCGTAAAAACCATCCGCATGATCATGCCGTTTCCGCCCGGCGGTCCGACCGACATCGTCGGGCGGCTGGTCGCGGCCAAGCTGTCCGAGCAGATCGGGCAATCGGTGGTGGCGGACAGCAGGCCGGGCGCGAGCGGCCAGGAAAAATTCGTGCGCGACGACCAGCACGGCACGCCGCTCTACGCCGAATTCTTTGACGCCGATGCGCTGCGTTACCTGATCGAAAAAGTCGGCGCCGACCGCGTGACGATAGGCACCGACGCGCCGTTCGACATGGCCGAGGACGATCCGCTGGCGATGATCAATACGGTGCCGGGCTTGACTGCAGCGCAGCGCGACCGCATTTTCGGTCTCAATGCGCTCGAACCGCCGCGGCGAAAGAACGCGGCGTCGTTGTCACCAATACGCGCAATTCCATTGTGGACGCCGTCGCCGATCTCGCGCTGGGGCTGCTCATTGCGGTGATGCGGCGCATAGGTGAATGCGACCGCTTTGTGCGCGCCGGCAAGTGGGGAACTGGGACGCTGGCGCTGGGCAGCGGCCTCACCGGCAAAACCTGCGGCATCGTCGGCCTCGGCAAGATCGGCGCGGCGGTGGTTGCACGATTGGTGTAGTTTCGGGTATGAACGGTGGGAAGGCGCGTGCCGGTGGTTTTGGCGCTGCCGCGGCGGGTCGCGCAAACGGGCCTTGAAGCGCCTTGCACTTTTTATTTTTGCGATGTGTAATTTGATCTCATTGCTTTTAGTCACGATTTTATCCGGAGGTTCGATATGACGATACGTTTGATGGTGCTGCTCGCAGGATGGGCTTGCGGAACTTGTTTGTCCGCTTCCGTTGTTTTCGCACAGGACTATCCGCATAAGCCGATCCGGCTGATCGTCCCGTTCGCCGCGGGCGGGGGATCGGACTTTGTCGGCCGCTTGATCGGCCAGAAACTGACCGAGCAGATGGGGCAGAC
>JAYVME010000446.1:0-7676 GCA_043759115.1 Betaproteobacteria bacterium
AGGAAAACAGTTGAATAATCTGATTAAAAATGTGGCAATCTGGCTGGTCATTGCGCTGGTGCTGATGACGGTATTCAATCAGTTCAGCAACCGGCAGGCCGCGCAAAGCATTATTCCCTACTCCCAGTTCATGGACGAAGTGAAGCAGGGGCGCGTGACGTCGGCGCAGGTCGAAGGCCGCACCGTGCGCTGGATATCGCAGGACAACCGAAAATACGTGACTTACAGCCCGGGCACGCTCGGCGACTTGTGGATGGTGAGCGACCTCCTGAAGGCCGGCGTCAAAATAGATGCCAAGCCCGAGGAAGAGCAGTCGTTCCTGATGAATATTTTCATTTCATGGTTCCCGATGCTGCTCCTGATCGGCATCTGGATCTTCTTCATGCGCCAGATGCAGGGCGGCGGGCGCGGCGGCGCGTTCTCCTTCGGCAAGAGCCGCGCGCGCATGATGGATGAGAACAACAACAGCGTCACGTTTGGCGACGTTGCCGGTTGCGAGGAAGCAAAAGAAGAAGTGGCGGAACTGGTCGAATTCCTGCGCGACCCCGGTAAATTTCAAAAACTCGGCGGGCGTATTCCGAAGGGCGTGCTGCTGGTGGGTTCGCCCGGCACCGGCAAGACGCTGCTCGCGCGCGCGATCGCGGGTGAGGCGAAAGTGCCGTTTTTCAGCATTTCGGGTTCCGACTTCGTCGAGATGTTTGTCGGCGTGGGCGCGGCGCGCGTGCGCGACATGTTCGAACAGGCGAAGAAGCATGCGCCGTGCATCGTATTCATCGATGAAATCGACGCGGTCGGCCGCCAGCGCGGCGCGGGTCTCGGCGGCGGCAACGACGAGCGCGAGCAGACGTTGAACGCGCTGCTGGTCGAGATGGACGGTTTCGAAGGTTCCGCCGGCGTGATCGTGATTGCCGCGACCAACCGTCCCGACGTGCTCGATCCCGCGCTGATGCGTCCGGGCCGCTTTGACCGCCAGGTCGTGGTGCCGCTGCCGGACATTCGCGGCCGCGAACAGATACTGCTTGTGCATATGCGCAAAGTGCCGGTTGCGCCGGACGTCAAGGCCGACATTATCGGCCGCGGCACGCCCGGCATGTCGGGCGCCGATCTCGCGAACCTGGTCAACGAAGCGGCGTTGTTTGCCGCGCGCAAGAACAAGCGCCTGGTTGACATGGACGACTTCGAGCAGGCCAAGGACAAGATCTACATGGGCGCCGAGCGCCGTTCAATGGTGATGGCGGAAGACGAGCGCGTTACCACGGCTTATCACGAAGCCGGGCACGCGGTGGTCGCCTACACGCTGCCTAAAGCCGATCCGGTGCATAAGGTAACGATCATCCCGCGCGGCCGCGCCTTGGGGCTCACGTGGATGCTGCCGGAGCAGGACCGCCACGGCAAGGACCGCGAACACCTGTTGCAGGACATCTCGGTTTCATTGGGTGGCCGCATTGCGGAAGAAGTGTTTCTCGGTCAGATGACGACCGGGGCGAGCAGCGACTTTCAGAATGCTACCACCCTGGCGCGCCGCATGGTCACCGAGTGGGGCATGTCGGATGCACTGGGGCCGATGGTGTATGGCGAGAACGAGGGCGAGGTTTTCCTCGGCCGTTCGGTCACCACGCACAAAAACATGTCGGAAGCGACGATGCAGAAAGTCGACGCCGAGCTGCGCCGCATCATCGATCAACAGTACCGGGTCGCGCGCAAGATCATCGAGGACAACCGCGGCAAAGTCGAGAAGATGGCGAAAACGCTGCTCGAATGGGAAACCATGGACTCCGAGCAGTTGAAAGACATCATGGAAGGCCGTGAGCCGCGTCCGCCGAAGCCGGTCGCCACCGCGACCAGCGTGCCGCCGAAAGACGCGCCGCCGCCGAGTCCCGCTGCAACAGCCGCGCCGGCGCAAGGAACGTAATTTCAAGGATGAAGGCGGAAGGATGAAGGCTGAATAAAGCCGCGTTTGCGCTTGATGCGGTTTCATCCTTCATCCCCACGTGGCCTCGGGCCATTCCGCCTTCAGCCTTATGTTCCAGTCTCTCCGCTGCGGCAAGTTCATCCTCTCCCTTCAACGCCCTCTCATCATGGGGGTCGTCAACATCACGCCCGATTCGTTTTCCGACGGCGGTCACTTCGCAACAACCGAGACGGCGTTCGCCCGCGCGCAACAACTGATTGAGGAAGGCGCCGACATTATCGACATCGGTGGCGAATCGACGCGCCCGGGTGCCGGCGGTGTGACGCTCGGGGAAGAACGTTTACGCGTGCTGCCGCTGCTTGAACAACTCGCGTCGGGGCCGGTGCCGGTATCCGTCGACACGCAGAAACCCGAACTCATGCGCGAAGCGATTGCCGCCGGCGCCGCGATGATCAACGACATCAATGCATTGCAGTCGCTGGACGCGCTTGAGACGATTGCACGAAGCGATGTCGCGGTCTGCCTGATGCACAAGCAGGGCACGCCCGCCGATATGCAGCGCGATCCGCACTACGACGACGTGGTGGCCGAAGTGCTGGCGTTTCTCGCGGGGCGCGTGCAGGCCGCGCGCAGCGCCGGCATTGCGCCCGAGCGCATTGTCATCGATCCCGGTTTTGGCTTCGGCAAGACGCTGGAGCATAATCTCGAACTGCTGCGCGAGCTCGGCCGTTTCAGCGATGCAGGCGCAATACTGCTGGCAGGCATCTCGCGCAAAGGCATGCTCGGCCATATTACCGGCCGCGAGGTGAACGAACGTGTGTTCGCGAGCGTCGCGGCGGCCGTCATTGCGGTGGAAAAGGGGGCGCGTATCGTGCGCGTGCATGACGTTGCGGCGACGCGCGATGCTTTGGCGGTGTGGGCGGCGGTTCAATAAAATAGTCACATGATGAAAAGAAAATATTTCGGTACGGACGGCATACGCGGCACGGTCGGAGAAGCGCCGATTACACCGGACTTTGTGCTGAAGCTCGGCTATGCCGCGGGCAAAGTGCTTGCGCGCGTGGGCAAGGGCGACGAGCGGCGGACCGTATTGATCGGCAAGGACACGCGCATCTCCGGGTACATGCTCGAATCGGCGCTCGAAGCCGGGCTGTGCGCGGCCGGTGTAGATGTGCTGCTGGTGGGGCCGATGCCGACGCCGGCCGTGGCTTATCTGACGCGCGCGCTGCGGCTGTCGGCGGGCATCGTGATCAGTGCGTCGCACAATCCGTACGACGATAACGGCATCAAGTTTTTTTCCGGCGCCGGCGCCAAGCTGGCGGACAAGGTGGAGGCTGCGATCGAATCCGAACTCGCGCGGCCCCTGCAATGCAGAACTTCGGCGCAATTGGGCAAGGTGCGCCGCATCGACGATGCGGCCGGGCGCTATATCGAGTTCTGCAAGAGCACGTTTCCGGCGCATCTGGATCTGCGCGGCCTCAAGCTGGTCGTCGACAGCGCGCATGGCGCGACCTACCACATCGCCGCGCACGTGTTTCATGAACTGGGCGCCGACGTCATTGCCATCGGCAATCAGCCTGACGGTTTCAACATCAACGCGGGGTTCGGCGCGACCAGTCCGCGGGCTTTGCAGGATGCCGTCAAACGCGAGCGCGCCGATCTCGGCATCGCGCTCGACGGCGACGGCGACCGCCTGGTGATGGTCGATGCCAAAGGCCAGGTCTACGACGGCGATCAGTTGTTGTTCGTGATCGCCAGCCATCGCATGCGCCGGCACCGCCAGTTGCGCGGCGGGGTGGTCGGCACGCTGATGACCAACCTGGGCATGGAGCATGCGCTCGCGCGGCTTAAAATCCCGTTCGCGCGCGCGAAGGTTGGCGACCGCTACGTGCTCGAATTGATGCAACAGCGCGGTTGGGTGCTCGGCGGCGAGAATTCGGGACATATTATTTGTCTCGATCAGCACACCACCGGGGACGGCCTGGTGTCGGCGCTGCAGGTACTGGGTGCGTTGCGCGGCGACAAGACGTCGCTCGCCAAAGCCGCGGCGGCGGTCAAGCTGTATCCGCAGGTGCTTATCAACGTGCGCACTCAGCGGAACTTCGATTTCGGCGCAGACCGCGGAGTGCGCCGGGCGATCGTGAAAGCCACCGCCGCGCTTGCCGCCAACGGGCGCGTGCTGTTGCGGGCGTCCGGTACCGAGCCAGTGATACGCGTCATGGTTGAAGGCAAAGCGCGCGTAGAGGTCAATGCGTGCGCGGAAGCAATCGCGGCGGCGGTGCGCAAAGCGGCGCGCTAGCGGGCTTTTTTTATGCCCCAGTCGGCGCTACGTCACGCTGTGCAGTCGGCGCCGGTGCGGTGTCCGGCGGACTTCCCGAAAATTGTCCTCGAAGTGTCGAAATCCTTCTTGAATCAACGCGCTTGGGCACTGCACAAAACATGAATTACGTTGACCCTGAAGAGCGACACCGGTAAAATCTCAAGGTTTTAAGCAGGTGGAAAGTCGATGCGCGGCAGGCTGGTAGCGGGCAACTGGAAATCCAACGGTGATCTGGCCTCAAACCAGCGACTGCTTGGCCAATTGCTTGGTGATCTGGCAGGTTTGACCGGTGTCGAGTGCGCGGTGTGCGTGCCTTATCCGTACCTTGCCCAGACGCAACAATTGCTCGCTGGAACCACGGTAGCCTGGGGTGGGCAGGATGTGAGCCAGTTTGGCGCCGGCGCGTATACGGGTGCCGTCACCGCGGCGATGCTGCGCGAGTTTGGGTGCCGGTATGCGATTGTCGGCCACTCCGAGCGCCGTAGCATCTTTGGCGAGAGCGACGCGGTCGTCGCTGCGAAGTTCGGCGCAGCGCTGCAGGCGGGGCTGACGCCGATATTTTGCATCGGCGAGACGTTGCAGGAACGCGAGTCGGGCGCTATGGAACAGGTTGTCGGCGAGCAGCTTGACGCGGTAATGGGTGCTGAGGGAGTCGTGGCGCTGGCCAAAGCCGTCATCGCGTACGAACCGGTATGGGCGATCGGCACCGGCAAGACGGCGACACCCGAGCAGGCGCAGGCGGCGCATGCATTTATCCGCGGGCGGATCGCGGCGCAGGATGTCGCGGTGGCGTCGGCACTGAGAATTTTGTACGGCGGCAGCGTCAAGGCCGCGAATGCGGCGCAGTTGTTTGCGATGCCCGATATCGATGGCGGTTTGATCGGGGGTGCTGCGCTGGTGGCGGAAGAATTCATGGCGATTTGCCGGGCGGCAGAGCGTCGTTAAAAGGTAAATGAGCGGTTAAGCGAGAGGCTTATGGAAACTTTGTTATTGGTGGTGCATGTGGTGGCGGCTTTCGCCATTATCGGTTTGGTCCTCCTGCAGCACGGCAAGGGCGCCGACATGGGGGCTGCGTTTGGCGGCGGCGCATCGGGCAGCGTGTTTGGTTCGACCGGCTCGGCTAATTTCCTGAGCCGCGCGACGGCGATCCTCGCCACCGTGTTTTTCCTGACGAGCATGGGCTTGACGTGGTTTTACGCGCACAAGGGTAATGCGCGGGGCGTAATGGCAACTCAGCCGGCTTCGCAGGCGCCGGCGACTGAGTCGGGGACGGTGCAAATACCCGCGCCCACGCCGGACAAGCCGGCAGGCGACCCGGATTCAAAAGCGAAGGACATACCCAAGTAGAAGGTGAGGCGTGAGGGGTAAGGCGTGAGGGGGAATTCAAAAGCAACAGCAACCGCCTCACGCCTGACGCATCACCGGTTTTTTACGCCGACGTGGTGGAATTGGTAGACACGCCGTCTTGAGGGGGCGGTGGCGAAAGCCGTGAGAGTTCGAGTCTCTCCGTCGGCACCATAAAGCAGGATTGAGGATTGAGTAGTTAGGATTGAGCTTTAAAACTGACTGAAACGCAAATTGAAAGGTGCTAGCCTAATCTCTGACATGATTGCTCAATCCTCAATCCTCGGCGCCTCGCTTCGCTCTCCTCGATCCTGATGTTAGAAAACTATTTTCCCATCCTGCTGTTCCTGCTGGTCGGCGCCGGCGTCGGCATAGGCCCGGTCATCATGGCCAGCGGCATCAGCCGGTTGCTGGGAACGCACCGTCCGGACAGCGAAAAACTGTCGCCGTACGAATGCGGTTTCGAGGCGTTCGAAGATGCGCGCATGAAGTTCGACGTGCGCTACTACCTGGTCGCAATTTTGTTCATTTTGTTCGATCTCGAGATTGCGTTCCTGTTTCCGTGGGCGATTGTGCTGCGGGAAATCGGCCTGTTCGGTTTCCTGGCGATGGTCGTGTTTCTCGCCATTCTCGTCGTGGGCTTCGTCTACGAGTGGAAGAAGGGCGCGTTGGAGTGGGACTAGCTTTGCAGAGGGCCTGCTATGGCTGACGGCGGCGTATTAGACAGGGGTTTCGTCGTGACCAGCGTGGATACGCTGATCAACTGGACGCGTACCGGTTCGATGTGGCCGATGACGTTCGGGCTCGCGTGTTGCGCGGTCGAGATGATGCACGCGGGCGCTTCGCGTTACGACCTCGACCGTTTCGGCATCGTGTTCCGACCGAGTCCGCGCCAGTCGGACGTGATGATCGTTGCCGGCACGCTATGTAACAAGATGGCGCCGGCATTGCGCAAAGTTTATGACCAGATGGCGGAACCGCGCTGGGTAATTTCGATGGGTTCGTGCGCCAACGGCGGCGGTTACTATCATTACTCGTATTCCGTGGTGCGCGGCTGCGACCGCATCGTGCCGGTCGACATCTACGTGCCGGGGTGCCCGCCGACCGCCGAAGCGCTGCTCTATGGCATCATCCAGCTGCAGAACAAGATCAAGCGCACTAATACCATTGCACGTTAATGAGCATGAGTACGCCAATTTGACTGCGCACAATCAAGCTCTCGTCGAGTGCGTGCAGGCGGCGCTCGGCGACAAGGTCGTCTCGATCACGGCAGCGCTCGGCGAAGTGACGCTGGTCGTCAAAGACAGCGACCTGCTCGATGTGATGACGGCGCTGCGCGACCGCACCGAACTCGGCTTTGAGCAGTTGATCGATCTGTGCGGCGTCGATTACAGCGCGTACGCCGCATATGAAGGCGCGCGCTTTGCGGTCGTCTACCATCTGTTGAGCCTTTCCCATAACCGCCGGCTGCGCGTGCGTGTTTTCTGCGCGGCGGACGATTTCCCCCTGGTCGATTCGGTGATCGGAGTGTGGCCGTCGGCGAACTGGTTCGAGCGCGAAGCGTTCGATTTGTTCGGCATCGTGTTCGACGGGCATCCCGACCTGCGGCGCATCCTCACCGACTACGGCTTCATCGGGCACCCGTTCCGCAAGGATTTTCCGGTATCGGGCAACGTGGAAATGCGTTACGACCCCGATCAGCAGCGCGTGATCTACCAACCGGTCACCATCGAGCCGCGCGAGATCGTGCCGCGCATCGTGCGCGAAGAGCATTACGCCGACAGCGAAGGGTTCCGCAAGGGATAAGAGGCATGGCGGAAATTCGCAACTACACCATGAACTTCGGACCCCAGCACCCGGCGGCCCACGGCGTCTTGCGTCTGGTGCTCGAACTCGACGGCGAGGTGATCGAGCGTGCCGATCCGCATATCGGCCTCCTGCATCGCGCGACCGAAAAGCTCGCGGAACACCGGACGTTTATCCAGTCGCTGCCGTATATGGACCGCCTCGACTACGTGTCCATGATGTGCAACGAGCACGCTTATGTGATGGCAATCGAAAAACTGCTCGTATTGGACGTGCCGCTGCGCGCGCAGTACA
>JAYVME010000447.1:0-3288 GCA_043759115.1 Betaproteobacteria bacterium
GAGCGGCAGCTTGCCCTCGGCCATCAGGCGGCGGTCGGCCATGATTTTTTCGACGCGCGGATGCAGCTTGAAATTGGGCGGCACCTCGGCAATCTTGCGGCCAAGCTCTTTCAGCGTCGCCAGCGGCAGCCGCGTGTCATCGTTGTCATTCCATTGGGTGCCGACATAGGGTTTCCAGTCGACTTCGAACGGCGGCTTGTAATTCGACAGGATCGTTTTGTTGGTGTGGAAGCCGCCGTCGAGCGCATTGCGGTAGGTCTTGACCATGGCCTCGGCATCCGTCTCGCTCACGGCGCCTTCGCCGGCCAGCCGGTCGCTGTAGAGTTTGCGCGGCGTCGGATGCTGGTGAATTTTTTTGTACATCAGCGGTTGCGTGACCATCGGCTCGTCCTGCTCGTTGTGCCCGAGACGGCGATAGCAAACGAGGTCGATCACCACGTCCTTGCTGAACTGCATGCGATAGTCGAGCGCCATCTCGGTGACCAGGCACACCGCTTCCGGGTCGTCGCCGTTGACGTGAAAAATCGGCAACTCGAGCATTTTCGACACGTCGCTGCAATACAGCGTCGAGCGCGCATCGCGCAGATCGGACGTCGTGAAGCCAATCTGGTTGTTGATGATGATATGCACGGTGCCGCCGGTGCCGAAACCGCGGGTTTGCGCGAGATTCAGCGTTTCCATCACGACACCCTGTCCCGCATACGAGGCGTCGCCGTGTATCAACACCGGCAACACTTGTTTGCCCGTCTTGTCGCCGCGGCGGTGCTGGCGCGCGCGTACCGAGCCCTCGACCACCGGATCAACGATTTCAAGGTGCGACGGGTTGAAGGCGAGCGACAGATGCAGCGGTCCGCCCGGCGTCATGACGTTGGACGAGAAGCCGTCGTGATACTTGACGTCGCCGGCGAGCGTTGACTCGTCCTGCTTGCCCTCGAATTCCGCGAATAGATCCTTCGGCATTTTGCCGAGCGTGTTAACGAGCACGTTAAGCCGGCCGCGGTGCGCCATGCCGATTACGAGCTCCTGCACCCCGGCGGCGCCGGCGCGTTGCAGCAGGCTATCCAGCAGCGGAATCAAACTGTCGCCGCCTTCGAGTGAAAAACGCGTCTGACCGACGTACTTGGTGTGCAGATAGCGCTCGAGCGTTTCGGCAGCGGTCAGACGCTCGAGGATGTGTTTCTTGTATGCGGTGTCATAGCCCGGCGTTGCGCGTGTCGTTTCGAGGCGCTCCTGGATCCAGCGTTTCTGCGGCACGTCGGTGATATACATATATTCGACACCGATCGAGCGGCAATACGTGTCCCGCAGCATCTGCAGGATGTCTTTCAATTTCATCTCGCGCGGACCGATCAGCGAGCCGGTGCCGAACACGGTCTCCCTATCCGCGTCGCCGAGGCCGTAATAACCCAGCTCGAGTTCGGCAATAACCGGCTTGTCCTGGCGCTTGAGCGGGTCGACATCAGCCAGCCGGGCGCCCTGGAAACGGTAGGCGCCGATCAGTTGCAACACGCCGTACTGCTTTTCACTGAGTTGCGGCTGCCCGGCGGTTCCCGCCGCGGGGGCGGGCGCGCGGCGCTGTCTGACGAGTTGTGCAAAATGCGCCTGAATCGGCGCGTGCGCCACGTCGCGCGCGCCGTCGTCGAGCTTTTGCAATTCGTCGAAGTAGGTGCGCCAGCGCAGTTCGACCGCGTTGGGATCCTCCAGATAGCGGTCGTACAGCGCCTCGATGAACGGCGCATTCGCGCCGAACAAATACGAATTGCCTTGCAGTTCGCTGAACGTCACGCCAATGCCGGCTTACTTGCGCTTGCTCATCGGCACGAAAGCGCGCGCGCCCTGCCCCGTATACAGCTGGCGCGGACGCGCGATTTTCTGCTCGGGGTCGGCGATCATCTCGTTCCACTGCGCAATCCAACCGACCGTGCGCGCGACCGCGAACAGCGCGGTGAACATGCTGGTCGGGATGCCCAATGCCTTGTAGACGATGCCCGAATAGAAATCAACGTTCGGATAAAGCTTGCGGGTGACGAAGTATTCGTCCTCGAGGGCGATTTTTTCGAGCGCGAGCGCGAGCTTGAACAACTTGTCGTCGTGCAGATCGAGTTCCGCCAGCACCTCGTGGCAGGTTTTCTGTATGAGCTTCGCGCGCGGGTCGTAATTCTTGTAGACGCGATGGCCGAATCCGTAGAGCACCGAATGGTCGCCCTTGTCCTTGACGCGCTTGATGAATTGACCGATATGCGCCTCATCGCCGATTTCAGTCAGCATCTTCAACACCGCCTCGTTGGCGCCGCCGTGGGCCGGCCCCCACAGGCTGGCGATGCCGGATGCGATGCAGGCGAACGGATTCGCCCCCGATGATCCGGCCGTGCGCACGGTGGAAGTGGACGCGTTCTGTTCGTGGTCGGCATGCAGGATCAGAATACGGTCGATCGCCTTGGTCAACACCGGATTGGGCTTGTACTCCTCGCACGGCGTGCCAAACATCATGTACAGGAAGTTCTCCACGTACGAAAGCGAGTTCTTCGGGTACATAAAAGGCTGACCCTGATTGTACTTGTAGCACATCGCCGTAATCGTCGGCAGTTTCGCGATTAAACGGAACGCCGAAATCTCGCGATGGCGCGGATCGTTGATGTTGAGCGAATCGTGATAGAACGCGGACAGCGCGCCGACCACCCCGCACAGCACCGCCATCGGGTGCGCGTCGCGCCGGAAACCCGAGTAAAAACGCGACAACTGCTCGTGCACCATCGAATGGTGCGTCACGGTCGAGTCGAATGAGATTTTTTGTGCCGGATTCGGCAGTTCGCCATTCAGTATCAGGTAGGCGACTTCGAGAAAGTCGCAATTCTCGGCCAACTGCTCGATCGGATAGCCGCGATACATCAATATGCCCTCGTCACCGTCGATGTAAGTGATCTTCGAGGAACAACTCGCGGTGGACATGAAGCCCGGGTCGTAGGTGAATTTTTTGGTCTTTGCGTAAAGCGGACGGATGTCGATCACGTCCGGGCCCACCGAACCCGTCATCACGGGAAAATCAATTGCCGGAGTACCATCCGTAAAAGACAGCGTTGCGAGCTTTTCAGCCATAAAATTCTCCGTGAATTCTTGAACTTAGGGGAAAATAATTATACGTCAACCGACCGCACTTGAGATGACAACCACTACCCGCTTTCAGGCCGCCCGCAAGAGCTGCAGGACGGGTTCAAACCGCCGATCCGGGACCGCCGTACGCCCCATGACCAGATCCAGCAAATCATTATCGGGAAACGCCAGCAATTC
>JAYVME010000448.1:0-7672 GCA_043759115.1 Betaproteobacteria bacterium
CAGGGCGCGGGCCGGGTCTCGCGTGAAGCCGGCGGACGCAACGTCGCGGTCAAGGCGAACCTGCTCGGGCGCGACCAGGGCAGCTTCGTCGCCGAAGCCATGGAAAAAGTCAACGCCAAGGTCAAGCTGCCGCCCGGTTACTACATGACGTGGGGCGGCCAGTTCGAAAACCAGCAGCGCGCCATCGCGCGCCTGAAGATCATCATCCCGATTTCCGTGTTTCTGATTTTTGTGCTGCTGTTCTGGGCGTTCGGTTCGGTCAAGCAGGCGTTACTGGTATTGATGATGATACCGTTCACGCTGATCGGCGGTCTGGCGGGGCTCGCGCTCGCGGGTTTGCACCTGTCGGTGTCGGCGGCGGTCGGTTTTATCGCGGTGGCCGGCATTTCGGTGCAGAACGGCGTCATCATGGTCGAGCAGTTCACGGAAATCATGCGTAACGGCAAAAGTCTCGCCGAAGCGGTCCTCGAAGGCGCCGTGTCACGCTTGCGGCCCATAATCATGACCGCGCTAATGGCGGGACTGGGGCTGCTGCCGGCCGCGCTGTCGCACGGCATTGGTTCGGAGACGCAGCGCCCGTTTGCGGTAGTCATCGTCGGCGGCATTGTATCCGCGACGTTGTTTACCCTGTTACTGTTACCGATGCTGTTCCCGCTGTTCGCCAAAGAACACCGGCCTGGCGCGGACGACGAGTAGCGTGGCCGCGTTGTAGAGAGTTCACGAGGAGGCTCTATGTCACCGGTATTTCGCAAGGAGCAACGCCATCTGACGGCCGATGAGCGTCATCAGGTCAATGCCATGAAGCAACTCGCCGAGGACCTGCACGACGTCATCGACATGCTGCCGCCGTCGCGCGCGCGCGACCTCGCGCAGATCAAGCTGGAGGAGAGCGTGATGTGGTCGATAAAGGCGATTTCCGACTCGTTGTAATGGGTGACCGGCGCCGCGCAGGACGCGCCGTAATAGCGCAAAAACGCCCGAACGGGCTCTGACCGGAGTTGAAACCGCCGTTTTTGGGCGAATTACGCCGCTTTGGCACCGGTCCCGCCAAATCCTCATGGTTCGTTTAATATCTTCCCCTAACCGCTGATTTTTGTTATGTTATTGTCTTCGTCGGCTGCGGTCCGGCGGACGCGGTCTGCAACTCTGGAGTACTGTGGTGGTGAAACAGGCAGTGTGGCGGTTCCATATTTCAGCGCTTGGCGTGCTGGCTTTGCTTGCCACGCCTGCGCTGCATGCCGCCGGCGGCAAACACCGCGTGACGGTCAAGTATGCGACGAAGTCGGCTGCGCACACGCCGGCACGCAAGTATCCATCCTCCCCCGTCCGTCAGAGCGCCAACGGGACCGCGGACGGCACGCCCAACCTGAAATCGTCCGCTGTACTGGTCATTGACCTCGAAGATGGCCACACGCTATACGGCAAAAACACGCAAAACAAGACCCCCATCGCATCCATCACCAAGCTGATGACGTCGATGGTGGTGCTGGACGCGAAGTTGCCGGCCGAAGAGACGATCTACATCGACGCCGCGGATTACGATTCGATCAAGCACACGACCTCCCGCCTACACATGGGTACCGGGCTCTCGCGGCAGGAGATGCTGCGCCTGGCTTTGATGTCGTCGGAGAATCGCGCCGCGGCCTCCTTGAGCCGCGCCTATCCCGGCGGCAGCGAAGCGTTCGTGGCGGCGATGAATCGCAAGGCCGTCGAACTTGGAATGCTCAACACCCGGTTCGTCGATTCCACCGGCCTGTCGAGCGAAAATGTGTCGACGGCGGAAGACCTCGTGAAGATGGTCAAAGGCGCTTACGAGTATCCGCTGATCCGCGAGTTCACGACCACCTCGGCGCACGAAGTCCAGACCGCCGCCGGGCGCAGTCTGCAATTTCGCAATTCCAATGGCCTGGTCAGGAATTCGAGCTGGGACATCGGCCTGTCGAAAACCGGCTATATCAGCGAAGCCGGGCGCTGCCTGGTGATGCAAGCCAAGATTGCGGCGCGACCGGTGATCATCGTGCTGCTCGATTCGTGGGGCAGGCAAACCCGGATTGGCGATGCCAATCGCATCAGGAAGTGGCTCGAAAGCCAGGTCGGGCGCAAACCGGTAGGCTGACAGCGGCTCGTCGGCGGTGAACGGTCGCCGCGCGCGCCGTACGGCACTGCCGTTTTTCTCCTGACGCCAGTTACCTTACGTCCCGCACCGGGTTCCATCCCCGATTCAATCGAGTATTTTCATGGAGCGATCACACGGGCGGGTGTTGTTTCACGACTTGCTGCCGCCGCCGCAGCGCATGCTCGACGAAATCCGCGCCGGGCTCGGCAAACCGCAAAAAGAGATCTCACCCAAGTTTTTCTATGACGCGCGCGGCTGCGTGCTGTTCGACGCGATTTGCGGTCTTGCCGAGTACTACCCGACGCGCGCCGAACTCGCCATCATGCGCAGCCACGCGCGCGCCATGGGCGAGGTGCTCGGGCGCGATTGCGCGTTGATCGAAATCGGCTGCGGCAACAGCGAAAAAGCGCGCGCGCTGCTCGCTGAATTGAGGCCGCAGGCGTTCGTCGCCGTGGACATTGCGCGCGAACAGCTTGAAGCATCGTGCAACGCGCTGGCGCAGGCCTTTCCGAGCATGACGATCGCGGCGTTGCGCGCCGATTTTGCGGGCGACGTTGCGTTGCCGGACGGCGCATTGGGGACGGCGCGCCGCATACTGTATTTTCCCGGCTCGACGATTGGTAATTTCACGCCCGACGACGCGCGGGCGTTCCTCGCGCGCTGGGCGCTGCTGCTGGGGCCCGGCGGTGGCGCGGTGATCGGCGTGGATCTCAAAAAAAATCCCGCCATCCTCGATGCCGCCTATAACGATGCGCAAGGCGTGACCGCCGAATTCAATCTGAACGTGCTCAATCATATCAACCGTGAACTCGGGGCTGATTTCGATCTGGCCGCGTTTCGTCATAACGCGCGCTACGTGGCGGCTCACGGGCGCATCGAGATGCATCTCGAGAGTCTCCAGCCGCAGCGCGTGACCCTGGCCGGTCGCACCCTTGAGTTTCGTGCCGGCGAGACCATTCATACCGAAAACTCATACAAGTACGACATTGCCGAATTTCAGGATCTGGCGCGCTCGGCGGGTTTTCAGGCGCAACAATGCTGGACTGACGACGAGCGCTTGTTCTCGGTACACTACCTCACGCTGCCTTAGCGGTATAATTGCGCGTTGCAGATTCTAAACCAAACAGGAATGGCACATCATGGGCAAAGGCGACAAACGCACTCTCAAGGGCAAGACCTTCAAAGGCTCGTACGGCAACACGCGGCCGCACCATCCGAAGAAAAAGGCGGCGGCCAAACCCGCCGGCAAGAAGAGCTGATTATCTGGAATAGCCGGGCCGCAGCCGGCCGGAACAAAGCCGTCCCGCAACGCGGGGCGGCTTTTTATTTTGACGCGCGATCCAGGAAGTCGAGCAGCGCGGCGGTAAACGCCTGCGGTTGCTCGATATTGGACAGATGCGCGGCGGATGGAATGATGACGAGTTCCGAGCCCGGTTTTGCCTCGTGTATCTCGCGCGCCATCGTCACCGGTGTGCCCGGGTCCTGCTCGCCGACGATGATGAGCGTGGGGCAGGTTATTTCCTTCAGGCGCTGCGTGACATTGATTTTGGGCAGCGCGTGGCAGCAGCCGACGAATCCCGCGACCGGGGTTGCGCGGATGGATGCGCCGACGCGCGCCACGGCTGGCGGATTCGATTTGCGGTACGGTTCGGTGAACCAGCGCGCGAGCGTGCCGTCGACAATCGCATCCATGCCTTTGGTCTGCGCGGTCTGGATGCGGTCGGCCCACGCGGCGGCGGCCTCGGCCGGGTAGCGGCTGGTGGTGTCGGCAAGCACCATGCTCTGAAATATACCCGGGTAGTTGAGCGCGAACGTCTGCCCGATCATGCCGCCCATCGACAGGCCGGCCCAGTGGGTGCGCTTGATGCCTAGCGCGCCCAGAAGGCCGTGCACGTCGGCGGCGAGTTCGTCCAGCGTGTAAGCGCCGGCGGGGGCCTCGCTCTTGCCGTGCCCGCGCGTGTCGTAGCGCAGCACTTTGTATTTCGCGGAGAGCGCAGTCATCTGCTCGTCCCACATGTGCAGATCGCACGCCAGCGAATGGGATAGCGTCACCCACGGTCCGTTGCCGGCGACTTCATAGTTGATTTTCAGGCCGTTGACTTTGATTTCCATGAGTTGTCTTTCCTTTGAATGATTTATTTCGCGCGCTTCGGCCCGCCGCCACACGGCCCGCCGCGCCAATTATAACAACGAGCGGAATCCGTCCGAAGGACGCTAGCGTATCGTAAACGTCAGCACGAAATCTCCGCGCACGACCGTCATCTGGAACGCGCGCTCAACATTGCGCATGGCGGCGAGAAACTCGGCGATGTTGCGCACGCGCTGGCGATTGATCGCGGCGATCACGTCGCCCGCGCGCAGTCCGTAACCGGCGGCGACGCTGCCGGTTTCAATCCCCACCACCAGCACGCCTTCGACGCGCGCCAGTTGCGGATTGCTGCGGTCGATGTTGGCGATCTTGAGGCCGGCCAACTGCGGCACGACCTGGCCATCGACCGCGGTCAGGCCCTGGGGTGCCGCGATCTGTGTTTTGATTGTAAGTCGCTGGCCGCCGCGGAACACCGCGAGCTCGACGTCCTCGCCGACCGGTGTGAGTCCCAGGCGGTTGCGCAGATCGGGGCCGCTCTTCACCGGCCGGCCGTTGAAGCTGAGCACCACATCGCCGCGGCGCAGTCCCGCCTTGTCAGCGGGGGAATCCGCCTGCACGTTGGCAATGACGGCACCCTCGGCGGTCGGCGCTTTGAGCTTGGCCGCGGCGGCGGGCGTGAGGTCTTCAATTTCGACGCCGAGCCGGCCGCGCCGCACCTCGCCGAAGCTCACTATCTGGTTCATCACCGCATGCGCCATGTTTACCGGCACCGCGAAACCGATGCCGACGTTGCCGCCGGAAGGACCGATGATCGCGGTATTGATGCCGATCAGTTCACCGCGCAGATTGATGAGCGCGCCGCCCGAGTTGCCGGGGTTGATCGAGGCGTCGGTCTGGATAAAATCCTCATAGCCGTCAAGATTAATCCCGGTGCGGCCGAGCGCGCTGACGATGCCGGACGTAACCGTCTGGCCGAGACCAAACGGGTTGCCGATCGCGACCACGAAATCGCCGACGCTTAATTGATCGGAGTCGCCGAGCTTCAACGCGGTCAGATTGGGCGCGTCGATTTTGAGCACTGCGATATCGGTCGCGGGGTCGGTGCCGATGAGTTTGGCCGGGAACTGGCGGCGGTCTTTGAGTGTGACGATGATCTCGGCGGCATTCTTGATGACGTGATTATTGGTCAGCACGATACCCTGCCGCGCATCGGCAATAACGCCGGAGCCCGCCGCCATTTCCTGCGGCTTGTCGGGCACGTTGAAAAAACGGCGGAAGAACGGATCGCGCAGCAGCGGGTTATCCTCGGCCGCCGAGCGCGACTTGATCGAGATATTGACCACCGCCGGCGTGACCTGGCTGATCAGCGGCGCCAGCGTCGGCATCCCCTGGCGTGAAATATCCGGTAACGGCTGCGCGGCGCCAACGGGAAAGAGGCAGGCGAGCGCGAGCGTTGCGCCCAGCGCCAGCGAAAAACAGTGCCCGGTTACCGCGCGCGGTTTTGACATGTCGGACCTCCTCGGCAGAGGACTTATTCTAGCTAAGACGCGTTGACCTGCGGCGCCGGCGGCTACTTCAGGATCTGAAAAAGATTGTTAAAGTCGTCGGTCCACAATCGCAGGCCGGGTATGACGTCGATTGTAGTGGCTTTCTGCGCGATTGCCGCGTTATCGACGAGCGACTTGTCGCGGGTCACGATCACCCAGTCGGTCTTGGAGAAGGCGGTTTCATCGGCGTCATCGATGATCAGCGTGGTGTAGAGGCCCAGATCGTCGGCGATTTGCTTGACGACCGGCGCCAGCTTGAGAAAGCGGTTGGTGACATGGAACGCGATCGCGCCGCCCGGTTTGACGTGCTTCAGGTACACGGCCATCGCTTCCCTGGTGATGAGGTGCACGGGGATCGAATCACTGGAAAACGCGTCTACCACCAGCACGTCGAATTCGTGCGGCGCTTCGCGCTCGAGACTCAGGCGCGCATCACCCAGACTGATTTCGATCGAAGCCTTGCTGTCCTTGAGATAGGTAAACTCGGATTTTGCGATGTTGACGACCCGCGGATTGATGTCGTAGAAGTGGTAACTGTCGCCGGGCTTGCCCCACACCGCGAGCGTACCGGTGCCGAGGCCGATGACGCCGATGCTCTGGTTGTCCTGGCTCGTGTTCTTGATGGCGAGCACGACACCCGAGTCGGGGCCGTAGTAGGTGGTCGGTTCGGTGCGGCGCGCGGGTTTGAGATATTGTTCGCCGTGCAGAATCACGCCGTGGATCAGGCGCCGCACACCGTCGTCGCTGGCTTCGGTTCCGATATCTTTCACGCGCAGCGTACCGTAGAAATTGCGCACCATGACGCGCGTGTCTTCCCGCAACTGCTCGACCTGTTTGTTCCAGAAATAGCCGCATACGCCGGCCAGCGCGATCGGGATGATCCACACGAAGAACGGTTGCTTGCGTAGCGTGATCGTGGCGAGGATCGCGGCCACCACGAACCCCAGGCCCAGCTCGAAATAAGTCGGGAAGATGCGCGGGGCGATGAGACCGACGAACAGGCCGCCGAGCGCGCCGCCCAGCGATATCATCAAATAGAACAGCGTCAGATGGCGCGGCGCCGGGCGCATTTTCGCCAGCTCGCCGTGAAAGAACATGCAAAACATGAAGAGCCCCGTCAAATACAGGGGGACGGCGATCTTGATATCGAGCGTAACGTCACTGGTTTGCAGGCCCCATGCGCAAAAGCCGAGGATCACGGCGGTCGGGCCAAGCAGCCACGAGCGCTGGTACCAGCCGTCGCTCTCGAAGCACAGGATGAACGTGAGTAAATACAACGCGAGCGGCACCAGCCACAGAAAAGGTATTGATGCGATGTTCTGCGTGATGTGATTCGTGATCGCAAGCAGCATCCACGAACCCATCGCCGACAGCGCCAGCCACAGAAAGAGATCGAAACGGCCGGGTACTGCCGCCTCGTCATGCGCGGGCGCCGCGCCGGTGGTCGCGGCGGCGGGTACTGCCGCATGGCGCAAACTGTATAACGCGCTGGCCGTGCACAGCAGCGCAAACAGCGCGTAGCCGAACGACCAGGTGGTGGCCTGCACCGCGGTGGCTATCCACGGTTCGAGCACGAACGGGTATGAAATCAACGCCAGCATCGATGCCAGGTTCGAGAGCGCGAACAGCCGGTACACCGTGCCGCGCGGGAATGAGCGCGCGAACCACGCCTGCACCAGCGGCCCGGTGGTGGCGAGCAGGAAATAGGGCAGCCCGATCGTCGCCAGCAGCAAGCCCAGGATGCGCAGGCCCGGGTCTTCGGTGCCGGCGGGTTTCCAGCTTGCATCGGGAATGATGGGCAGCACGGCAAGACTGGCAACCAGCAGCACGATGTGCAATAGCGCTTGCGCGCGCGGCGTCAGTTTGCGCGTCGTGAAGTCCGAGTACGCGTAGCCTGCGAGCAGCGCGACCTGAAAAAAC
>JAYVME010000449.1:0-7663 GCA_043759115.1 Betaproteobacteria bacterium
TTCTTCTCCGCTGGCATGGATTTCATGTCCATGCCCTTCATGTCCATACCTTTCTTCATGTCCATGCCTTTCATATCGCCGGATTGCGCCAGTGCGAAACCAGCCGGGATGATCAGTGCTGCGACAGTTACCAGTGCGATGACTTTCATTTTGATTCTCCTTTCAGACCAACACGGTTAAAAAAACGGAAGATAGTTCGAGTTTTGCGCTCTTCACGCGGCTTGCGCATCAACAAATACACTGCGGGAATTACGAACATCGATAACAGCGGCGCGGTAATCATGCCGCCGACCATCGGCGCGGCGATGCGCCGCATGACCTCCGAGCCCGTACCCGAGCCCCACATGATGGGCAGCAGACCCGCAATGATGACGGCGACCGTCATGGCTATCGGCCGCACTCTCAGGGCCGCTCCCTCGATGATCGCCTGAACAAGTTCCTGCCCGGTATGAAGGCGCCCCTCGTTTGCGCGGGCTGCCGTCGCCTGGTTCACGTAGATCAGCATCACCACGCCAATCTCCGCCGCTACCCCCCCCAGCGCGATGAACCCCACCGCGGACGCGATCGACATGTTGTAGCCCAGCAAAAACATCAGCCAGAAGCCGCCCACCAGCGCGAACGGCAGCGTGGCCATGATCAGCAATGCCTCATCAAAGCGACGGAAGGTAAGATAGAGCAACACGAAAATTATCAGCAGCGTGGCTGGCACGACGACCTTGAGCTTCGCTGTGGCGCGCTCCAGAAATTCGAATTGCCCCGACCACGATACCGAGTAGCCGGGCGGCAGTTTGACTTCCTTCTCGACGGCTTTTTGCATGTCGACCACAGCGGACTTCAAATCGCGCCCGCGAATGTCGATATACACCCAGCCCGAGAGCCGCGCATTCTCTGACTTGAGCATCGGCGGTCCGTCCATCACCGTGATGGCAGCCACGTCCGACAGCCGGATTTGAGCGCCGCGCTCCGTGAGGACAGAAAGATTGCGGATCTTCTCGACCGAGTCGCGGACCTCGCGCGGGTAGCGTACGTTAATCGGAAAGCGCTGCAATCCCTCGACGGTTTCGCCGATGTTGTCGCCGCCAATCGCCGACGACACTATGCTCTGAACATCGGCGATGTTCATGCCGTAGCGCGCCGCGGTGTCGCGGTCGATCTTCACGTCGATATAGCGTCCGCCCGTGAGCCGTTCGGCAAAGGCGGAGCTCACGCCCGGTACCTGCTTTACCGCACGCTCAATCTCGGAGGCGATGCGGTCGATTTCCCGCAGGTCGGTACCGGCTACTTTCACGCCGACCGGGCTCTTAATTCCGGTGGCCAGCATGTCGATGCGGTTGCGAATCGGCGGCACCCAGATGTTCGAGAGCCCCGGCACTTTGACGATGCGGTCTAGCTCTTCAACCAGCTTGTCGGGCGTCATGTCCGGACGCCATTCGCTGCGCGGCTTGAACTGAATGGTCGTCTCGAACATTTCCATTGGCGCCGGATCGGTAGCCGATTCGGCGCGCCCGGCCTTGCCAAAGACGCTGGCGACTTCCGGTACGGTCTTGATCAGCCGGTCGGTCTGCTGCAGTAGCTCGGATGCCTTGCCGGCGGAGAGGCCGGGCAGCGCGGATGGCATGTAAAGCAGGTCGCCTTCATCGAGCGGCGGCATGAATTCGCCGCCGATGCGCGTGGCCGGATAGACAGTCGCCAGCAGGATCAACAGCGCCGCCATGAGCGTAATTTTGGGAAAAGCCAGCACCTTGGCGAGCAACGGCCGATACAGCGCAATGAGCCCGCGGTTGAGCGGATTTTTCTGTTCCTCCGGGATGTGGCCCCGGATCAGATAGCCCATCAGCACGGGAATCAGCGTCACCGCCAACCCGGCCGAGGCCGCCATGGCGTAGGTTTTGGTGAAGGCGAGCGGCGAGAACAGCCGTCCTTCCTGCGCTTCCAGCGTGAACACCGGAATGAACGACAGCGTGATGATCAGCAGCGAGAAGAATAATGCCGGTCCCACTTCGGTCGCCGCATCGCCGATCACACGCCACTGTTCTTCGCCCTTGAGCGCCTCGCCTGGATGCGCACTTTTCCAGCGCTCGATGTGCTTGTGGGCGTTCTCGATCATCACTACTGCTGCGTCGACCATCGCCCCTATGGCAATTGCAATGCCTCCGAGCGACATGATGTTGGCGTTCACTCCCTGGTATTGCATGACGATGAAGGCGATCAGTATGCCGATCGGCAGCGTGACGATGGCGACCAGCGCCGAGCGCAGATGAAACAGGAACACTCCGCAGACCACCGCTACGACGATGAATTCCTCGATCAGCTTGCTTCGGAGATTGTCTACTGCGCGCTCGATGAGTTGCGAGCGGTCGTACGTCGGCACGATTTCCACGCCGGCCGGCAGGCCGGGCTTTAGCGCTTCCAGCTTTGCCTTCACGGCGGCGATGGTCTCCAGCGCATTCTTGCCCGAGCGCATCACAATCACACCGCCGGCAACTTCGCCTTCGCCATTTAGCTCCGAAATACCGCGCCGCATCTCCGGGCCGACCTGCAAATGCGCTACGTCACCCAGGCGCACCGAAACACCTGCATCGGTCGTCATCAGCGGAATCTTGCGAAAGTCATCCAGCGACTGCAGATAGCCGGATGCACGCACCATGTATTCGGCTTCCCCCAGTTCCAGCACGGAGCCGCCAGTCTCCTGGTTGGCCTTCTGCACCGCTTCGATGACCTTGCCGTGTGGAATGTTGTACGCGCGCAGTCGGTCGGGGTCGAGCACGATCTGGTATTGCCGCACCATGCCGCCGACCGAGGCGACTTCGGACACGTTCGGCACCGTTTTCAATTCGTACTTGAGGAACCAGTCCTGCAGCGTGCGCAACTGCGACAGATCCATCCTGCCCGTGCGATCCACCAGCGCATACTCGTACACCCAGCCCACGCCCGTCGCGTCCGGTCCGAGCGAGGCCTTGGCCTGCGCAGGCAGGCGCGATTGCACCTGGTTGAGATATTCCAGCACACGCGAGCGCGCCCAATAGGGATCGGTGCCGTCCTCGAACAACACATACACGAACGAGTCGCCGAAGAACGAGTAGCCGCGCACCGTCTTCGCGCCGGGCACCGAGAGCATCGTGGTCGTGAGCGGATAGGTGATCTGGTTTTCCACGATCTGCGGCGCCTGTCCGGGGTACGTGGTGCGAATGATGACCTGCACGTCGGACAGGTCCGGAATCGCATCCAGCGGTATGCGATACAGCGACCATACGCCCCAGGCCGACACCATCAGCGTCGCCAGCAACACCAGGAAGCGGTTGACGATGGACCAGCGGATGAGTTTGGCGATCATTTGCTCATTCCTTTGACTTCAGGTGCGGTCGGCGTGATAGTGGTCAGTTCGTAAGTGCCGTCCTTGCCTGGTTTGAATTCGAACGTCACCGCGTCGCCTTTGCCGATGTTCTTCGGCAGTCCCGCAGGAGGTATCTTGAAATTCATGGTCATCGCGCTCCACTGCATGGTGGGAATCGGGCCGTGCGATATCGTTAGCGCTTCCTTGCCGATCGCCTCGACCTTGCCTTGGCCATGATGGGCTTGCGTGTCCGTCGTTTCCTGCGTCATGGGCGCGCCCGACATGCGCGTCGTTGTTGCCCTGAGGTTGGCCTCGGAATCGATCAGGAACTGGCTGGAAACGACGACCTTCTGTCCGGCATCGAGCCCTTTGCGGATCTCGGTCTGGCCATTGGCTTCCGCGCCGGTTTCAACGTCGACCGGCTGGAACTTGCCGCCTTCCTGCGCGACTATTACAACCTTGCGCTCACCGGTTCGGATTACCGCTTCACTGGGGACTAACAGGACATCGGCCCTGGTCGATGGGGTGAAATTGATGCTGGCGAACATGCCGGGCGCCAACAATCCGTTTACGTTCGCGATTTCGACTCTGGCCTTGAGCGTGCGCGTCACGGGATTCACCTCAGGCAGAATCGCGGCCACGCGGCCCTTGAAAACTCGCTCGGGCAATGCCGGCGTGCGGGCCTCGACGACGTTGCCGGGGCGAACCATTGCGGCGCGGCTCTCGGGAAGCTCCGCATTCACCCAGACCGAACTCAGCCCGTTGATGCGAAACAACGTGGCGCCCGCCATAACCGTCATGCCTTCGCGTGCGCCAAGTTCGGCGATTACGCCGTCCGCCGGCGCGGTCAACGTGAAACGCGGCTGCACCTTGCCGGTCGACTCGACGAGACGGATCTGGTCTTCGTTCATGCCGGCGAGCAGCATCCGTTGGCGCGCGCCCGCCACCAGCGCTTCGGTACCTTGGCCTTGCATGCGCTTGACCGACAAATATTCCTCCTGTGCGGCAACCCAATCCGGGACAAACACTTCGGCCAATGGCTGGCCTTTGCGCACGAGATCAAGCGGTGCACGGACGTACAGCCGCTCCACGTAACCGTTCGCGCGTGCGGTCACCAGTGCCAATGCGCGTTCGTTGTACGCAACATTGCCGACTGCTTCCAGCTTTTGGGTCAGTGATCCTTTGGTAACTTCGACCGTGCGCACTCCGAGGTTTTGCTGCATACGAGGACTTATACTGACGCTGCCCTCGTCGCCTTCGCCGCCCGCGTAGACCGGCACCAATTGCATATCCATAAAAGGCGATTTGCCGGGTTTGTCGAATTTTTGCCCTGGCACCATCGGGTCGTGCCAATACAACACTTGCTTGCCGGCGGCTGGGTCAATGTGATCAGCGCCCCGCGTAGTGCTCGCGTCGGTTGCAGCGGCCCGGTCGTTGGCCATGGGGGTAGCCATTTGCATCCCTTGGTTCATGCCTAACCAATAAGCGCCGTAGCCGCCCGCGCCAATGGCGCTGGCCGCAACTAAGGTGATAATGAGGGTTTTGTTTTTCATTTTGACTCCCTGGAAGGAACGGGTGCCGCCATTTGCGTCGTCGTCTCGGTATGAGAACGCGATGCAGGACCACCGTCGGGATAGAGGAAATTGAGCCGTGCCCAGACGCGAGCGGTGTCCATTTCGAGCTGCACGGCCTGCGTACGCACGTCAATCTCGTTGCGGCGCGCCGCCAGCACAGCGGCGAGGTCGCCCTTGCCGCCACGATAAGCGGCAAGCGCCGCTTGAGTGCGGTCCTTGGCCAGGGGGATCAACTCACGTTCATAGCGGCCGAGGCGTTCGCGGCCGTTCTGCCACTCATTCAGCATCGAGCGTACTTCCGCAACGTAGGCGCGCAAGGCATCCTCCTCTTGCGCCTTGGCTTGCTCGGCCGTCGCGAGCTTCGCCGCGAGTTCGCGGTCCTGGCGATTCTTCTGGTCCCACTGCAGCGGGATCGATACGCCGATCGAGACCATGTTGGAGAAAGCGGAACCGCGCTCTTGGTACGCAAGCTCCAGGCTCCAATCCGATTTTTTGTTCGCCTTGGCAAGCTGCGCGTCAGCCTCGGCCACGGCAACCTGCCGTCCAAGCAGGGCGATTTGCGGGTGATGCTCAAGCTCCGCATCGAGTTTGCCGGCATTAAGCCGTACGGCATTCAGCGCGGGCTCTCCCGCAAGCGCGGCGTCTGCCGCGTCGCCCACCCAGCGGGCAAGCATGACGCGGGTGTTACGAACGCGCCGATCGAGCTCGGACAGCCGGTCCTCGAGCGCCACGCGTGAAGCGCGCGCCATATAAATGTCGGCCTGGCTGCCGCGGCCGGCGCGGTAAGCGCCTTCGGCCGCTTCAATCTCCAGCCCAATTTCCAGCGCCTGCGCCGCGACGAGGGCGCGCGAGCGCTCGAGGTAGAAACGCTCGAGCCAGGCCAGCGCCGTGTCGCGCTGGATGTTGGTAACCGTGATGGTCTTTTCGGCGACCGCACGCTCGGCAACAAGCCCGCCAAGTTCGGTTCTGAGTTTGCGCTTGTCGTCGCGCGTGAACTCCTGCATCACGCCGACGCGGCGCATGGTCATGAAGTCGCGCACCAGGCTGAAACGGTCGGCACCGTCTACCGGCAGGTTGTCGATCCCGAGCTTGAGCACGGGATCGGGGAGTTGTCCGGCGGCAACCGCCATTTCCCGGGCGGCGGTGATCGATGCGTCTTGTGCGGTGATCTGCCGCGAGCGCTCGACCGCGATGCGCTGCGCCGCGGCCAGCGTCAGCGGGGGCCCGGCGGCATGCGTCACACTTGCCAGCATCAGGACGCCGGCGAGCGACGCCCGCAAGGTCCTGCGAACAATTACATTCCCACGGCCGGGGACGGACAACGTCGAATACATGGAACCTCCAGATCGCAAATAAACAAAACACCGGGCCGCACGCGGTAAGCGCGCGAGGTGATGTGCAATGCAGTCTGGAGGCTTAAATCAGGAAGCTACAAAAGCGGATCGGGATGGGTGGATCGTGGGTTGCGGCAGTGGCGACGCGCGGGCGCAGGCTGACATCTGAAACGAAAGCCGTCTGCGTTATGGTTAGAACGGACTGGGTCGCCGCCGGGATTACCGGTTGCGGCGTATGTTGATCGGATTGATCGGCGCAATGATAAAGACAAAGATTAAGATTGACCTTTTGTTGCGCTTCGCAATGCGCCGATTGTTGAGTGCCCGCCGTCACGGGCGCCGACAACGGGCGCAGATACGCGTTGGCTGCCACCGCCGCTTGCGCAAAGAGCACGGCAAACAGCACGAAAAAAGCCCCATTCCGGAGCAGGCGTCGAGTGAGCATGAACGCATAGTATGCCATCTGCCGGCGCCGTTCAATTGACCTGAATCAATCGCCGGGTTCGCCCGCGGGGTGCCATAGCACCCCGCATGGCGCTTTCCTTGGCGCGGTTTCTCGCATAACATGTGATTGATTAACAAGGGTATCGGCTCATTTTCATGGCACTTTCCGTCTCCGCTGATTTCGTCAAATGGTTCCGCCTGGCGGCGCCCTATATCCACGCTTTTCGCGGCCGCACTTTCGTCATCGCGTTCGGCGGCGAGGTGGTCGCGGACGCGCGCTTCATCGCCCTCATACACGATTTGAACCTGTTGGCGAGTCTCGGCGTGCGGCTGGTGCTGGTGCACGGGGCGCGGCCGCAAATCGACGCCCGCCTGACGCAGTTGAAGCACCGCACGCGCTACGTGCGGGGATTGCGCATCACCGACGACATCGCGCTGTCGTGCGCGAAAGAGGCGAGCGGCCGCATGCGCGTGGAAATCGAAGCGCTATTGTCGATGGGGCTGCCGAATTCGCCGATGGCGGGGTCCGACATTCGCGTCGCGAGCGGCAATTTCGTGACGGCCAAGCCGATGGGGATAGTGGAGGGCGTGGATCTGGTGCATACCGGCGAGGTGCGCAAGATCGACGTCGCTGGCATCCGCGACCGGCTCGATCACAATGAACTCGTGCTGTTGTCGCCGCTCGGTTATTCGCCGACGGGCGAAATCTTCAATCTTGCGCTCGAGGACGTGGCCATGTCGGCCGCCGTCGCGCTGGGCGCTGAGAAACTGATATTCCTGATGGATACGCCGGGTGTCGTCACCGGCAAGCGCGCGGAGATGAAGCACGAATTGACGTGTAGCCAGGCCGAAAAGCTGCTTGCGCGCGCGGGTGCGGTTGCGGGCGACGTGACGCTGTATTTGCCGCGCGCAGTGAGTGCTTGCCGCGCCGGCGTCAAGCGCGCCCACCTGATTTCGCGTCACGCCGACGGCGCCCT